>JAPLUN010000542.1 GCA_026397715.1 Verrucomicrobiota bacterium | reverse complement strand
CTGGATCTGCGCGACAACGGCGGTGGTTCCTTGGACGAAGCGATCAAGCTCACCGGTCTCTTCATTCCTGCCGGCCCTGTGGTGCAGGCCAAGGACTGGCGCGGCAGCATCACCTGGCGCGACTGCGAAAACGAAAAGCCTGTGTATGACGGCCCCATGATCGTCCTCATCAACAAGGCCAGCGCCTCTGCCTCGGAAATTTTGGCGGCAGCACTGCAGGACTATCGCCGTGCGCTGATCGTCGGAGACAAGTCCTCCTTCGGCAAGGGCACCGTGCAGACCATCCTTCCTGTCGAGCGTTACATGCCTTTCTTCAGCGACAAAAAGGGCGCTGGCGACCTCAAGGTGACGATCCAGAAGTTCTACCGCATCGCCGGTGGTTCCACCCAGCTCAAAGGTGTTGAATCCGACATTCCTCTGCCTTCGATCCGCGACGTGCTGGACATCGGCGAATCCTCCGCTGAAAACCCGCTGCCCTACGACACCATCCCGCCACGCAAATACCCCCTCTTCCGCAAGGATCCGTTCCCGATCGAAGAGATCAACGCACGTGTGAAGAGCCGTGTGGCCGCCAGCCCTGAGTTCCAAAACGTGGTCGAAGAGTCCACGCGTCTGAAGGACAAAATCGACCACAACACGGTCTCTCTGAATCTGCAGGAGCGTGAGAAGGAGCGCCTCGACACCGAAGCACGTCGTGACAAGCAGACTGAAGACCGGTCCAAGCGCACCAAGGAAGTCGCTGAGCGCATCAAAGACAACGGCTTCAAGGCTTATCACCTCACGCTCGACAACGTGGACAAGGCTGACCTGGTGCCCGAGTCTGCTTTTAGCAAGGAAATGAATTCCGGCATGCGCACAGCCTCCAAGGATGACGACAGCGGCAATGACGAAGCGAAGTTCCCCTACGGCGTCGAGCCTGTGAAATTGGAAACCATCCACATCCTGCGTGACCTCCTTGAGCTTGATCACAAGCCCACTACGGCGGCCAAAACCGAGGACAAAGCACAGGTCGGCACCAAGCCTCAGGCTCAGTAATGACCCGCCTGTCGCCCGGGCTCCCCACACATTCCACTGGCAGCACGCATCGTATGCAGGTCGGTATCATCACTGTCTCTGACCGTGCCAGTCAGGGTGTCTATGAGGATCTTGGCGGTCCGGCCCTGAGGCAGGCTGCGGAAGGCTATGGCTGGGGGGTCGCTGCTGAAGCGATCATTCCCGATGATCTTCTGCGCATTCAGGAGGCGATTCGTTCCTTCTCGGCCCAGGGCTGCGCGCTCATCCTCACTACAGGTGGAACGGGCATCGCTGAGCGTGATGTCACCCCCGAGGCCATTCGCGGCATCATGCGTGTGGAGATTCCCGGCTTTGGGGAACTGATGCGCATGAAATCGCTGGAACTGACACCGAACGCCATTCTCTCCCGCAGCCTCGCGGCGGTCGTTGATCGCAGCCTCGTCATCGCCCTGCCCGGAAAACCGCAGGGTGCTGTGGATTGCCTGAGCTTTGTGATTGGGGCCATTCCGCACACCGTGAAACTGGCGCAGCGGGTTCCGACGAGCTGCTAAAGTACGACACACTCTTGTCGGTCGACCAGCGCTCCCGATAGGAAGCATAGCGTGCAAGCCATCTGTCATGTCTTTCCAGCAGGCTGACGCATTCGTTGGACACTTTGAAATCGGGTGTGCATCTGGGGGCTGGCGAGCGCGCTGACCGACAGACAAGAGTGTCTGTCGTACCAAAGCATTCATACGACGACCGCGCATTTGCGGCTGGACTTGCAGGCGGATTCTCGATTACAACTCTGCTTTCAGCCAAACCACTCCCATGAAACGCATTCCTGTTTCCTCCCGCCGCCAGTTCCTCACGAAGTCTGCCGCCGCCATCGGCTTTCCCACCATCATTCCGGCCAGTGTCATTGGACAGAATGCGCCTTCCAGCAAGATCACCATGGCCGTCTTTGGCTGGGGCATGATGGGGCCGAGCAATACGGGCAAATTTCTCCAGGAGCAGGACTGCCAGATCGTGGCCGCGTGCGACATCGACAAACGCAATTTGCAAAAGGCGCTGGACACCATCAACGGCGCTTACAAGAACCAGGACTGCAAGCCCTACCACGACTACCGCGAGGTCATGGCCCGCAAGGACATCGACACCGTGATGCTGGCGCTGCCTGACAACTGGCATGCGCTCACCGCCATTGAAGCCGCAAAGAACGGCAAGGACATCTACGGTGAGAAACCGCTGGCGCGCACCATTGCCGAGCAGCAGGCGATTGTAAAAGCGGTGCAGAAGCATGGCCGCATCTGGCAGACCGGCTCCTGGCAGCGCAGCGAGGACAATTTCCGCATCGGTGCTGAGATCGTGCGCAACGGCCTCATTGGAAAACTGAAGGAAGTGCATGTGGGCCTGCCCAGCGGTCACAACGACTTCGCCAAGACCGGCGACAAACGCAGCGTCACACCACCACCGGCGGAGCTTGATTACGAGATGTGGATCGGCCCTGCAACGATGCAGGACTACATCGAGTGCCGTGTGCATAAAAACTGGCGCTGGGATTACAACATCGGCGGCGGCCAGTTGCTCGACTGGATCGGCCACCATTGCGACATCGCCCACTGGGGCATGAACATGGACAGCAGCGGCCCGAGCGAAATCAACCCCATCCAAGTGGACATACCGCCGCGCACGGACATCTGGAACACGGCGACCAAGTACCGCGCCGAGGCCAAGTACGCCGGTGACATCACAATGACCATTGCGGGCGGACACGACGACATCAAGATGGGCACCAAGTGGATCGGCGCAGACGGCTGGGTCTATGTGAATCGCGGCGGTGCGTATGACTGCTCGAACCCGGCGCTCAAACAGCTCGTTAAAAAGCGGAAGGATGAGAAGGATCCGAAGAGCGAGATCATCGAAGTGGCGAAAGCACCAAAGCTGGGAGACGACATCATCAAGACACGTCTCTACGAAACCAAGGGGCACCATCGCAATTTCCTCGACTGCGTGAAGAGCCGTCAGCCCACGGTGACGCCAGTGGAAACCGCGCATCGCAGCGCCAGCCCCGGTCACCTTGCCCTCATTTCCTTCCTCACCAACCGTTCCATCAAATGGGATCCCGTGAAGGAAGAGATCATTGGCGACGCGGATGCCAGCAAGCTTCTCACTCGCGAGTATCGCGGGCCGTGGAAGCTGGAGGTGTAGGCTGGTCTTTTCGTAGGTTGGGTGTGTTTGGCGCGCTGCGGTTATTATCGACCACAGTTCACTTCGCCAAACCGCCCGACTTCGAGGACGCTCATGCGCCGGTGTGATTGCGGAACGCTCACAGACGGGCGGGCTGTCGCCACACCCATCCTACATTTACGCGATCACATCGCGCAGCACATTGCCGTGCACATCGGTGAGGCGCAGATCGCGGCCGCTGAAGCGGTAGGTGAGCTGTTCGTGATCGATGCCCATGAGGTGCAGGACGGTGGCCCACATGTCATAGACGGTGCTGGCGTTTTCGATGGCGTGGTAGCCGAAGTCGTCAGTCGCACCGTAGATGTGGCCGGGTTTGACGCCGCCACCGGCCATCCAAATGGTGAAGCCGTAGGGATTATGATCGCGGCCATCGGTGCCCTGCGCGAAGGGAGTGCGGCCAAATTCACCGGCCCAGATGACGAGGGTGCTGTCCAGAAGGCCGCGTGATTTGAGATCCTTGACCAGCGCAGCGATGGGCTGATCCACCTGATGCGCCATGTTGCCATGGCCTTTTTTGATCTGCCCGTGCTGATCCCAAGGATTCGCTGCCTGACCACCGCCAAGCGTTTGCGGCAGGCAACTCAGCTCCACAAAGCGCACACCGCGCTCCACCAGACGACGCGCCAGCAGGCACTGCCGCGCATAAGCGGTGCGTGGGGAGTCCGGGCCGTCCATGCCATAGAGCTGCTTCGTGGCTTCGGTCTCGCCGGAAATGTCGCACAGTTCCGGTACGGCGGACTGCATGCGCCAGGCCATCTCGTAGTTCGCAATGGCGGCATCCACATGCACGTCATGTTGGGAGGTGGTGGCGAAGCGGTGATCCATCGCGCCAATGAAGTCGAGCTGCTTGCGCTGCATGTTGCGAGGCTGCCGAGAATGGATGTTTCGCACCGCCTCTTCCTCATCCGCCTGCACGATGCTGGCCTGATGCTGCGCGGGCAGAAAGCCGTTGCTGAAGACACCCACACCGCCATGCGGCACGGTGGCGCCACCGCTTTGCAGCACGATGTAGCCGGGCAGATCACGCGACTCCGTGCCGAGGCCGTAGCTGGCCCATGCGCCTGCGCTCGGATAGCCGAGGAAGGGGAAGCCGCTGTGCATGAAGAAATTTCCCTGCGCATGCTCGCTGAACTTCGCCGTCATGCTGCGGATGACGCAGAGTTCATCCGCGACTGTGGCCATGTGCGGAAAGAGCTCGCTCACCGGCATGCCGCTCTGGCCGCGCTGACGAAACTCCCAGTGTGCGGGCTGCACGGTGCCGTTGTTGTTGAACTGAGTTTTTTGCACCACGCCCGGCATGGGCTGGCCTGCGTATCTTTCCAGCAGTGGCTTCGGATCAAAGGAATCCAGGTGCGAGACACCACCGCTCATGTAGCAGAAGATCACGCTGCGTGCCTTGGGCGCAAAACGCTTCGCGCGGTTTACCGGCGACTCCGCCTGCATGAGGCCTGCGAGCGCGGCCATGCCAAAGCCGGTGGAGGCATTGGCGAGAAGCTGGCGGCGTGAAAAGGGGGCGTTCATCAGGCGATGATGTCCTTGAGTACATTTCCATGTACATCGGTGAGGCGCAGATCACGACCACTGAAGCGGTAGGTGAGCTGTTCGTGGTCGATGCCCATCAAATGCAATACGGTGGCCCACATGTCATAGACGCTGGTGATGTTTTCGACGGCGTTGTAGCCGAAGTCGTCCGTGGCACCGTACACATGGCCGCCTTTGACGCCGCCGCCGGCCATCCAGACGGTGAAGCCGTAGGGGTTGTGGTCGCGGCCGTTGGAACCTTGCGCAAAGGGCGTGCGGCCAAATTCACCGCCCCAGACAACGAGGGTGCTGTCCAGCAGGCCGCGAGAGCGGAGATCCTTGATGAGTGCTGCGATGGGCTGGTCGATCTGATTCGCCATCTTGCCGTGGCCTTCTACGATGGCGCTGTGGTGGTCCCAGGGGTTGGCGCCGTTGCCGCCGCCGATGTTGTAGGCGAGCGTGCTGAGCTCGATGAAGCGCACGCCGCGTTCGACGAGACGCCGCGCGAGCAGGCACTGCCGGGCGTAGGCGGCTTTTTTCGGCTCGGGATCGTCGAGGCCGTAGAGTTTCTTGGTCGCTTCGGTTTCGCCACTGATGTCGCAGAGATCGGGTACGGCGGACTGCATGCGCCAGGCCATCTCGTAGTTTGAAATGGCGGCCTCCACGTGCATGTCATGCTGCGTGGTGCTGACGAAGCGGCGGTCCATCGCGCCGATGAAATCGAGCTGCTTGCGCTGCATGTCCTGGGGCTGGCGCGGGCGGATGTTGACGACGGCTTCGGCTTCATCCGCCTTCACGATGCTGGCCTGATGCTGCGCGGGCAGGAAGCCGTTGCTGAACAAACCCACGCCACCATGCGGAGTGGATGCACCGCCGCTTTGCAGCACGATGTAGCCGGGCAGATCGCGTGACTCGGTGCCGAGGCCATAGCTTGTCCATGCGCCGGCGCTGGGGAAGCCGAGGAAGGGGAAGCCGGTGTGCATGAAGAAGTTCCCCTGCGCATGCTCGCTGAACTTCGCCGTCATGCTGCGGATCAGGCAGAGGTCATCCGCCACGCCGCCGACCTGCGGGAAGAGATCGCTCACTTCCAGGCCTGACTGCCCACGACGTTTAAACTCCCAGTGCGAGGGCTGCACCGTGCCGTTGTTGTTAAACTGCGTTTTCTTCACCGCACCGGGCATCGGCTGGCCTGCAAACTTCGTCAGCATCGGCTTGTGATCGAAGGAATCGACATGCGACACGCCTCCGCTCATGTAGAGGAAAATGACGCTGCGTGCCTTCGGAGCGAATTTCTTCGCGCGATGCACGAGTGGAGTGTCTGCAAGCGCCTGCTCCTGCATGAGGCCTGCAAGTGCGGCCATGCCGAAGCCGGTGGAGGCGCGGGAGAGGAGCTGGCGGCGGGAAAGGAGGGAGTTCATGAAATGACAATGGGCGTTCTGCAGAAGAGTTATTTTGCCTCGGAGCCAAACAACTGCCGGAGGTCGTCCAAATCCTTCGGTCGGCCGGCGGCGAGCTTGTTTTTGCGGAGGTGTTCGAGGTCGATAAATGGCACTCGGATGCCAGCGACACGGGCAGTCACCCTGTGCACATGGCAATCGGCAAAGGTGACACCATCAATGTAGTTGGTGACCTCCACTCGCATGGGTGGAAAACCGATGCGGACGATGCGTTTTTCTTCCTGAAACAGGGCCGCGTCAGGTGGTGGATTGTCGAAGCCGAAATCGCGAAACACGCGTTGGAGCGCCGCTGCGTTGCGTGCGGAATTTTCAACAAAGAAATCAATGTCGCCGGTGTATCGGGCATAGCCATGATACGCGACTGCGTAACCACCGACAACGACATAGCGAACGCGGTGGCGGTTAAGCAACCGTATAAAATCGCTGAAGTCTGTGGGTAGCGGGATCATACTGCGGATGGTTCAACTGCCGCATGGTCTCGACGGCCCGCAGCCTCTCCAGAGGACTCATTGCCCGCCATTCGCACCGCTCTGTCTGCTCCTGTTGCTCGTAGGACGCAAAGGTGGAGATGACTCGTTGAAGTCGAGGTTCGGTAGGCTGCATGACACCTGAAGTTGCTACATCCATCAGGAAACGAAAGGCAAAATTTCATTGCAGGTAGATGAACTCCTTCAGGTTGATGAGGGACTGCGCGAGGCTGGTCCAGGCCTGGAGTTCGGGATCGTCGCTGGCGGTGGCGCGCAGGGATTCGAGCTGGGTGGACTGCTGCTTGCGCTTGGTGTTGAGCTTGGAGAGTTGAACGCGTTGCTCGGCGGTGAGTGTGGAGACGATGTCGGCCTCGGTGATGG
>JAPLUN010000532.1 GCA_026397715.1 Verrucomicrobiota bacterium | reverse complement strand
CTCGGCACCTTCAAGCTCGACGGCATCCCGCCAGCCCCACGTGGTGTGCCACAGGTCGAAGTCACCTTTGACATCGACGCCAACGGTATCCTGCACGTCTCGGCCAAAGAAAAAGTCAGTGGCAAAGAGCAGCGCATCTCCATTCAGGGCAGCTCAGGCCTCAGCAATGAAGAGATCGAAAAAGCCAAGCGCGACGCTGAAGAACACGCCGAAGAAGACTTGAAGCGTAAAGAATCCGTCGAAGTAAAGAATAAGGCCGAAGCCCTCACCTTCGAGATCGAGAAGCAGCTCAAGGAATGGGAAGAAAAAGTCCCCGCCGACCAGCTGGCCCCGATCAAGGACAAGCTCACCTCCCTGAAGTCCGCCGTCGAATCCGGTGACACCGACAAGATGAAGGCCCAGACCGAAGAACTCGAAAAACTCTTCGCCGCCGCCTATCAAGCCGCTGCCGCCGCAGGCGCAACCGGAGCCCCCGGTGGCATGCCCGACATGAGCGGCATGGGTGGCGCAGCCCCTGAGGCTGGTGCTTCGGAAACGAAGTCCCAGGACAAGGGCAAGGTCGTCGATGCTGACTTCGAAGTCGTGGACAAGGACAAGTAATTGATCACGAGAATGTCTGGAACGACGACAGCAAAGGCAGCTTTTGGAATGGCGACGAATAGTCGCCATTCCGGTCGCGCCTTGGCTATGAAAGCGTCGGCGTTTTCCATCTCAACCCTACTGTCACGATGAGTTTGGAAGCGCTCAAGGAACTGTCTGCACTCGATGGGGAGGCCAAGGGCCTCCTCGCGAGGCATGACGAGCTCCTGCTGAAGATGCGCCGTACTTTTCTCAACAAGATCGTGGAATGCTTCTCCGGACTGACCGAGGCCGAGGGCTTCCGCATCACGCGGGATCCCATGGGTGCCACCGCCCGGCTCTCTGAGACGGAGCTGATGATCAGCTGCACGGATCCTTCCCACACGCTGGTGGATTCCCAGGCGAAGTATTCGGTGACCTGCTCGCTGGCCCAGAACCGCGCCTACGGCATCCTGCTCTGCCGCCAGCCGCTGGTGCAGTTCACCAATCAAAGCGCCGACACGAACGACCAGATCACGAATAAGAAGCTGGAGATCGAATATCTGAAGTCGCTGATCGAAAACCAAGGCGGTGATCAGTGGTTCGTCATGGGCCGCATGGAGAACACCTCCGACATTCGCGGCATGACCGGCGTGCTGGGCTCTCCTTATGAGTCCTTCCAAACCTTCGACCAGGCTGTGAAAACAGCGCTGCGTGAAATCTCCAACGCAGCCATCGCCCCCCGCGCCGCATGAAGACGAACACCCTTCTCATCATGACAGCACTGGCACTCGCCTCCTGCGGCAAATCGCCCGAAGCTGCCAAGACTTCTGAAACACCTATGGCTCCGAAGCCTGCGGCTGTTTCTGACTCGAAGATCGAGGCCGAAATCTCCAGTGCCCTGACGCCTGCAGCGACCGCTTCCCCCGCAGACAATGCTTTGAAGAGCGAAGCGGACAGCATCATCGCCCAGTATCCCGGCAAGACCGCCACCGAGCTGCTGAACACGCCCGAAGTGAAGGACAAGCTGGCCGTGGCGATGGACAAACTCGGCAAAGATCCCGTGCTGCTGAAGCGCGTGAACTCCACCGTGGATCTCGCGGCACAAATCAAAGGCCTCGAAGGTGCGGCAAAGCTTGACCTGGACATGAAAGGCTACGATCAGGCACGCACCTCACGCATGCTGCAGTCCGTGCTCTCCGAAGAGCCGCAGCGCATCGTGGATTTCCTCGTCAGTGAAATCGGCGAGGCAGCCCCGGATCTCAGCTATGGCGGCCTGGAGCGCGCTCCGAACGGCGTCGCCATCGTTCCCAACACAATTCCGGCGCCACCCGCTGCGGCACCGCCCACCGACCCCGAATGAATTTCCGCCCGGCCAGCCGGCACACCAACCCGTGTGACAGCAGGCCGGGCAGACAACCCGAACCAAACCAGAACCAGAAACCCTCAAAGCATAAACCAGACCAACTATGGCCACCTCCATCACACCCCTCGGACGCCGCGTCCTCGTCAAGCGTTCCACCAGCGAAGAAAAGACCGCCGGCGGCATCTTCCTTCCCGACACTGCCAAAGAAAAGCCACAGGAAGCTGAAGTGCTCGCCCTTGGCACCGGCAAGGACGACGAAGGCAAAGACGTGTCCACCCTCTTCACCGTGAAGAAGGGCGACAAGGTCCTCATCTCCAAGTACGGCGGCACGGAAGTGAAGCTCAACGGCGAAGACGTCCTCATCATCAACGAAACCGACATCCTCGGCATCATCGGCTAATCCCCCCTCAAACCCCACCTCAACTCACACTACTTAAACAGTTATGGCTAAACAACTCTACTTCGACGAAGCCGCCCGTCAGGCACTCCTCCGCGGCGTCACCAAGCTGGCTCGCGCCGTCAAGGCCACTCTCGGCCCTGCAGGCCGCAACGTCATCCTTGAAAAGAAATTCGGCAGCCCAACGATCACCAAGGACGGCGTCACCGTCGCCAAGGAAATCGAGCTTCCAGATGCTTATGAAAACATGGGCGCCCAGCTCATCAAGGAAGTCTCCTCCAAGACCTCCGACATCGCGGGTGACGGCACCACGACCGCAACGGTCCTGGCTGAAGCCATCTACGCAGAAGGTCTCCGCAACGTGACCGCCGGCGCCAACCCGATCTCGCTTCAGCGCGGCATCATGAAGGCCACTGAGGCCATCGTGGCCAAGCTCAAGGAAATCTCCACCCCCGTCAAGGACAGCAAGGAAGTGGCCCAGGTCGCAACCGTGTCCGCCAACTGGGACTCCAGCATCGGCAACATCATCGCCGAAGCCATGGACAAAGTGGGCAAGGAAGGCACCATCACCGTCGAAGAAGCCAAGTCCATCGAAACGACCCTCGAAGTCGTCGAAGGCATGCAGTTCGACAAGGGCTACCTCTCCCCTTACTTCGTCACCAATCCGGAGACGATGGAGTGCAACCTTGAGAACGCCTACATCCTCATCAACGAGAAGAAGGTCAGCAATCTGAAGGACATGCTGCCTCTGCTTGAGAAGGTCGCTCGCTCCGGCAAGCCCCTCCTCATCATCGCTGAAGACGTCGAAGGTGAAGCCCTTGCCACCCTCGTGGTGAACAAGCTGCGCGGCACCCTCAACATCGTGGCCGTCAAGGCTCCTGGCTTCGGTGACCGCCGCAAGGCCATGCTCGAAGACATCGCCATCCTCACCGGCGGCCGCTGCATCACCGAAGACCTTGGCATCAAGCTTGAGAACATCGAGCTCGCTGACCTTGGCCGTGCGAAGCGCATCACCATCGGCAAGGAAAACACCGTCATCGTCGAAGGCGAAGGCGGCAGCGAAGCCATTGCAGGCCGCGTTTCCCAGATCAAGAACCAGATCTCCGAAACCACCAGCGACTACGACCGTGAGAAGCTCCAGGAGCGTCTTGCCAAGCTCGCCGGTGGCGTCGCCGTCATCAACGTCGGTGCTGCCACCGAAACTGAGATGAAGGAAAAGAAGGCCCGCGTCGAAGACGCCCTGCACGCCACCCGTGCAGCCGTCGAAGAAGGCATCGTTCCTGGGGGCGGCGTCGCCCTCATCCGTGCTCAGGCTTCCATCGGTGACCTCGGCCTCTCCGGAGACGAGAAGACTGGTGCTGAAATCGTCGCACGTGCGATCGAAGCTCCTCTTCGTCAGCTTGCTGCAAACGCAGGCATCGAAGGCGCGCTCGTCGTTGCTGAAGTCAAGAAAGGCAAAGGCAACCACGGCTACAACGTCGCCACCGGCGTGTATGAAGACCTCATCAAGGCAGGTGTCGTTGACCCAGCCAAGGTGACCCGCAGCGCTCTCCAGAACGCAGCCTCCATCTCCGGCCTCCTCCTGACCACCGAATGTCTGATCTCCGACATTCCGAAGGAAGAAGCCGCTGACGCCGGCCATGCCCACGACCACGGCGGCATGATGTAAGACGTTTGACCGCTGCGTGACCCAACCCACGCGGCGAATCAAAACCCAAAACCCCCACGCGGCCCGGAAGTGATTCCGGGCCGCTTTTTTGTACTCGTCTTGGAACGATAATTTCGTAGATGTCCGTCGTCTCAATTCCTATCACGATGAAAATCCACAACGCCCTCCGCCATCTTTCCGTTCTCGCCGTTGCACTGGTGCTTGCCAGCTGCGCCACTCACACGCCACGTGCCGTCTTCGTCAGTCCTCTCACGGCGGTCATCAGCCAGGGAGACGGTGTCACCACGCAAGTGAGCAGCACGGACGCCCGCATGTCTGAAGAAGAACGCCAGATGCTCGGAGACCGGATCACCCAGGCGGTGCAGACTCTGGCACAGCCCGGCTCGGGAACGCCCGGCAGCTATGAACTCGTGGTCAACATCACCCGTTACACCAAAGGCAGCGGCTTCGTGCGCACCGCGATGCCCGGCATGGGACAGATGCATCTGGATGGTGTGGTGACGGTTTATCAGATGCCCAAGCGGGTGCCCGTCGGTCAGTTCATCATCAACAAAGCCTTCGCCATCGGCGGCCTTTACAGCCTGGCGGTGAACATGAACACCATTGCCAACACCTACGCACAAGCAGTCGCGAAGACGGTGTGCCAGGTGCGGTAAGATCCAAGATGGACCGCACGCGTCTCGCGTGCTGCATTCAGCGTCCCGCTGAATGCCGTCCATGAAGCTTGTTTTCAGGTTCCAGCCAACTGCCGGATTTGCGTGTGCTTGAGGGACGGTTCTTCGCGGGGACGCGAAAAACGGCACGCGGGACGCGTGCGCTCCCGCAAACATTCCCATCAAAGAACGCAGCAATGGCGGCGTTCCCATGGGGTCATGATCCGACCCTTCGTCCTGCTCCTTGCCGCCTGCGTACTCTCCACCGCCGCCGCAGGCCAGCCCAATCTCATTTTCATTCTTAGTGATGACCTCGCGCAGGGAGATTTGGGCTGCTACGGGCAGAAGCTGATTCAGACGCCGAACCTCGACCGCATGGCGAAGGAGGGCACGCGCTACCTGCAGGCCTACAGCGGCACGAGTGTGTGCGCGCCTTCTCGCTCCTCGCTGATGACCGGTCTGCACACCGGGCACTGCCCGATCCGTGCGAATCGCGAGATCGGCGCGGAAGGACAGAAGCCGCTACCAGCGGGCACGATCACCGTGGCGCAGATTTTGCATGATGCGGGCTATGCCACCGCCTGCATGGGGAAGTGGGGCATGGGCATGTTCGACACCACCGGGAGCCCGCTGAAACTCGGCTTTGACCACTTCTACGGCTACAACTGCCAGCGCCACGCGCACAGCTACTTCCCCACCTACCTCTACAACAACGACCAGCGCTTCGAATTGCCCGGCAACACCGGCAAAGGCGTGGGCAAGACCTACGCGCAGCAGCTGATCTCTGATGAAGTCCTGCGCTGGGTGCGCGAGCACAAGTCCGACCCCTTCTTCCTGTACTACTCGATCACGCTGCCACATGGCAACTTCGAGATCGACGACCAAGGGATCTATAAAGACAAACCGTGGACGGAGATGCAGAAGAACTACGCCGCCATGGTCACTCGTCTGGACAGCGATGTGGGCCGCCTGCTCGACACGCTCAAAGAGTGCGGCATTGATGACAACACGCTCGTGATGACCGCAGGTGACAACGGTTCGTCCTTTGATCCCACCTCCGAAATGGGGAAGCTCTTTGAGCAGGCCTCCAACGGCCTGCGTGGCTACAAGCGTGGCCTGTATGAAGGTGCGCTGCGGCAGGCCGCACTGGCCCGCTGGCCTGGCCAGGTGCCGGCCGGACGCGTGACAGATGAGCCCTGGGCGTTCTGGGATTTCCTGTCCACCGCCGCCGAACTCGCCGGCGCGAAGATTCCTGCCGCCTGCAAGACCGACGGCCTCTCGCTGGTCCCATTCCTCAAAGGCGGCCCGGCACCGCAGCGCGACCACTTTTACTGGGAACTGCACGAAGGGGCCTCATTGCAGGCGGTGCGCTTTGGCGACTGGAAAGCCGTGCGCAACGGCCCGGAGAGCCCCATCGAACTCTATGACCTCAAGGCCGATGCAGCAGAGGCGCATGACCTCGCCAAGGAGAAGCCCGATCTCGTGACCAAAGCCGCCGCGCTGATGGAGTCCTCCCGCACGGCTGATCCCGACTGGCCGCTGGTTCAGAAGCGGGCAGGGCAGGGCAAGAAGAAGAAACCTTGAGCCCAATGGCGCTGTTTTTGCAGCCTTCTGCGTTTGGGTATTTGTGCCTGCTATGGGCCTTTTAGAGGGAAGAGAAAAATTCCATGTGCGCTTCCCTAAAGATCCATTTACAGTGGTTCCAAACTTAAAAATTTAGAGAGCGAAAAGGGCAATATTTTGAAATTCTATAGGATTGAGAGTGAAGAAGACTTGATTATTTATGGGAATTTTAATATGTTTGCCTTTGCATGAGCCTTCAAACATCCAACGCCACTCTACCGCCCGGCCTGCCTGTTCGCTCTGGAGACCTTTTCGCCAATGAGTTGGCCGCGCTGGTGCAGGACATTCAGCGCACCCGGGAGTGGTTTAACCATCGGCTCGATGCTCAGCTCGCCAGCTTGAGGCAGCTCTGTGCCACCACGCATGCGGAGGAATCGAAGTGCACCCATTCGATGGCAACGCTGTTTGAGGCACCGCGTCCCGTGACGCTGCCGGTTACGTTGGAACCAACTCCCGCAACGGTCACATCGGCTCCCGCAGCAGCAGAACCGACTCCTGCTGTTCTACCACCTCAGGCACCCGTGAAGGCGGCTTCAGCCGTGCATCAGGCGATCATCCTACCCCCGACTTTGACGGCCACGCTCGACCCGCAGCTTGAACAAGCGACGCTGCACGAACTGAACAACGCCCTGACACGCGCGTTTTCAGAAATCTCCGCCCGCGGCGGAATGATCAGCTGATTTTTGCCTTCGCAGAATATCAGCGAAGATTCTTTGGCAAACTCCGCCCATGAGGCAACGTACAAAAGTGCTCCTCATGAATACCATTATCACCGACCCTGCCGCTTCATCCCGGCGCGAATTTCTCAAAACCACCACGAAGACCGCCGCTGGTCTGTCCGTGCTCTCCGGCATCACCCTTCCCAATGTGCATGCCGCTGGCAGTGATGAAATCCGCACGGCTTTGATCGGTTGTGGTGGCCGTGGCACCGGTGCTGCAAGCAATGCCATGGGCATCCAGAAGCGCGTGACCCGCCTCGTGGCGATGGCGGACGTTTCCGAAAAGCGTCTCAAGGGCAGCTTTGAAGCGCTGAGCACCAAGCACCCCGACCGCATGTCCGTGTCTGAAGACGCGAAGTTCATCGGCTTCGACGCTTACAAGCACGCCATCGACTCACTGCGCAAAGGGGACGTGGCCATCTTCACCACACCGGTGGCCTTCCGCTGGGTGCATTTCAAATACGCCATCGAGAAGGGCGTGAACATCTTCATGGAAAAGCCGATCTGCACCGACGGCCCCACCGCGCGCCGTTTGCTCGCGCTGAATGAAGAGGCCAAAAAGAAGAACCTCAAAGTCGGCGTGGGCCTCATGTGCCGCCACTGCCGCGTCCGTGGCGAACTCTTCAACCGCATTCAGGACGGCGAGATCGGCGATCTGCTCCTCATGCGCGCCTACCGCATGCAGGGCCCCGTGGGTTCTGCCTTCACCCTTCCGCGTGATCCGAAAGTGGACCCAAGCGAACTGCAGTGGCAGATCCAGCGCTTCCACAGCTTCCTCTGGGCCAGCGGCGGCGGCTTCAGCGACTTCAACATCCACAACATCGACGAAGCCTGCTGGATGAAGAACGACTGGCCGGTCGAAGTGCAGGCCAGCGGCGGCCGCAGCGACCGTGGTGATTACATCGATCAGAACTTCGACCACTACAGCTGCGAGTACACCTTCAAGGACGGCGCCAAGCTCTTCCTCGAAGGCCGCACCGCCATCGGAACGCACAACCAGTTTGCCACCCAGGTGCATGGCACCAAGGGCAGTGCGATCGTCTCCACCGCCGGTCACTTCCCCTCCAAGGCGATGACCTTCAACAGCCAGAAGATGCAGCGTTCCAACATCATCTGGCGCGGCAAGCAGCCGGAGCCGAATCCGTATGACCTCGAGTGGCAGGACCTCATCGACGCCATCATTGCCGACAAGCCTTACAATGAAGTGGAGCGCGGCATCAAGTCCAGCGTCACCACCGCCATGGGCCGTGCCGCCGCGCACACCGGCCAGGTCGTTCGCTACGATGACTACATCAACAGCGCGTTCGAGTTCGCCCCAGGCGTCGACAAGCTCACCAACGACGGCCCTGCACCGCTCATCGCTGATGCGAACGGCAAGTACCCTGTGCCACAGCCTGGTATCCTCAAAGACCGCGAGTACGCCATGGAGCCACAGGCCAATCCCTTCCCGCTCATCCCCGTGCCTCCAGCTCCTGCCGAGGAGCCGCTGTCTCCGCCAGAACGGCCGAAGGCCGCTGCGAAGAAGAAAGAAGCCAAGAAGGCCTGAGACTGAGGAACACACTGTCTGCTCAACCGCCGCCCTTCACAGGGCGGCGGTTTTTTTGTGTCACTCCGTCAGCGAATACAGGTACTCCTCCAAGTTCGTGTAGCCGTCCTGATCCGCGTCACCCTTGCCATCGGCCGAATTTTGCGGATCGAGTCCGTGTGCCTGTTCCCACGCATCGGGCATGCCATCATGATCGGTGTCGGCAGGGGCTGCACCTCCGGCCAGCTTCGGGTAGCCGCCCACCTCTACGGGTGAATTAATCATCGAGCCCGTACCGCTCTTCACTTCGATGACGATGCGTGCATCCACGACATCGCGTTTGGGCCGCGTGTCACCAGCACGTGCGAGCACGGCTGAGAAGGCGGTGTCGGCATCCGTGGCGGTAACAGGCCAGGTGGCGAACCGCTGTGCGGTGCGATACTGCAGCGGCGCGATCTTTTGATCAAACTTGTAGCTCACGAGCGACCAGTCATCGCCGCCCTTTTGCGGATGATGGGGACCGCGATTGCCTTCGACATAAAGCTTCGGCACGCCGCTGGAATTGACGATGATCTCAAACAATCCGGGCTCGGTGGAGCTGCCGGGCCGGAAGTAGTTGCCCACAAAATTCACGAAGGAATTGGAGTCCGTGTCAAAGACCTCGGCCGCGAGATTCCCGGGATCGTAAATGACGTTGTTGATGATGTCGTGCGTGCCGCCGCTGGATATGAGCGGATTGCGGAAGCCGTTGTGGGCCATGAGCGTGTGATGCACCGTGACATGATCACAACCGTCACCGATGAGCAACCCGGCGCTGTGATGGCCTTTGTGATGCCGGCTTTGATCCAGTGCCTCGCTCACGATGCACCAACTGAAGGTAATGTCATGTGCGCCAAACCACGTGCTCACGGCCTCGTCCTCGCTCCAGCTTGCGGAGACATGATCCATCACGACATGGTGCGCACCATCGATGATTTTACCGTGGGTGCCGAGGAGTGTGAGCGCATCATTGTCATCGGGTTCAATGCGGCCTTCATTGCCGGGCCGTATGCGCAGGTGCTGAACGAGCGCATCATGCGTGGCGATGATGAGTCCGGCGTTCTTGAGGCAGACACCATCTCCTGGTGCTGTTTGCCCTGCGAGGGTGAAGAAAGGCTGCGTGACGATGAGCGGGCTCTCCAACTCAAGGGTGCCGCCGACACGAAAGACGATGGTTCGCGAAGCTGGATCATTCAGCGCCTCCCTCAGGGTGCCAGGGCCGTGATCTGCCAGCGAGGAGACCTCGATCACCTTGCCACCGCGACCCGCAGGCGTGCGCGTGCCGAAGCCTTCCGCCCCAGGAAACACCGGCAGGCCATGCAGAGGTGGCAGCGCACTGGGCTGACCGGGATTTTTCGCGGTTTTCGGAGCAGTCCATTTTTTCACCAGCGGTATGCCCGGATAGATGATGAAGCCCAGGAAGAGAAGGCTGCCGCCAAACAGCGCCACGCGCGCCAGCACCAGGGAAGTCTTTTGCCGGAGCATGCGCCAGCCCAGCCACGCCGCCGCCAGCGGACAGAGCGTCATGGTGCCAAAGACCCCATAGGGCGTCAGATGCTTGACCAGCCAGTTGAAGCCGGTGGAAAGCCGCAGCACATGCAGCAGCACGAAAAACCAGAGCAGCAGGGGAAGCGCGAGCAGCAGCCGGATATGCCTGCTGTGCCGATCAGTGGGCGCGGTGTTCATCGTTCATGTTCAACACGCTGTGCGTCCCCGAGTTGCAGCATGAGTCTTGGTTCTCGGTTAAATCGACGACCGATATAGGATCCCTCAATTCGTCTTAAGAAGCTAAGATAGACCTGAGACAGATCTGAATGTCTACTTAGGCGCTAAACTCAGACATTTGAGTTAGCCTCTGTGCGTGGACAAACAAGAGGATGACGCCCCCATACCAGAATCTCTGAGTGACACACCCGAAGCCGAATGTGTGCGGCAGCTGTTCGGGCGCAGGCACTGGACGAAACTGGGTATGTGGGGGGCCTTGGGCACGATTGGAGGAGGTATGGGCTACTACATGGCGCCTCCTGCAATCGTGCCATTGTATTTCAATGGCGTTTATGCCTTCGCGCATGAAAGCCATCCTGCAGTGGTTCATCAGCTGGTGGCCGCCGCAAATGACCTTGTGGGGAAGCCCTACAAGTGGGGCGGGGGTCACAAAGTTCTGTTTGATAACGGCTTCGACTGCTCGGGCTCCGTCTCTCACGTGCTCTACCGTGCCAAGCTGCTGGACAAGCCGCTCAGTTCCACGGCCTTTGCTCGTTACGCCTGGTCTGGACCTGGGAATTACGTCACTCTTTTCGTCAAACCAAAGAACCACGTTTTCATGCAGATCTGCGGCCTCCGCTTTGACACTTCTGGCACGCTGACCGGCGAAGGGCCCCGCTGGCGTGCCTCCAGCCGTTCCTATGACGGCTTTTATGCGCGTCATCCTGCGTGGCTCTGACCACGCACACGCACGAGATGTAGGGGGAACTGGGCTTGTGAACCATGCCATACGCGTGGAAGCTCGCCCATGAACACCCCTCTGTTGATGCTTAGTCTTCTCCTTGGTTCGGGCCAGATGGCCTGCAACAAAAAAGCCGCGCCCGCCCAGGCGGACATGGATGCTGAAACCCGGCAAAAAGCCATCGAAGTCAGGGCCGCCGCCGACAAAAAGACAGCCGCCGTCAACGAGGCTGCTATCCTCCAAAAGACCGAGGCCAAAGAAGCGCCCATACCCGCTCCGGTGAAGTAGGGGACGCCGCATAAAGCCGCATCATTCGTGGATGAGCAAAGATAGGATTCATGCTGATTGACAGCGCCGCTGCTCTGCGAGCAAAATGCCCGCCGTATGAAGTCATCCACCCCGGCCATTTTGTCTGTCTTTCAACGCATGCAAGTCTGGATGCTGCAAGCAGCGGCGCTGGTGCTGCTGGCATCTTGCGCAGTGCCTGCGGGCAACGGTGGGCTGTCCGGTGCCGCCACACCCAATGTGCAGGGCATCTACCAGGGATCCTACACCTACGGCGGTGCCTACCAGAAGCTGGCCGGGCAGACGGTCTCCTTTGAGATCTCCCTGAAGCAGGCGCGCGGCTCCAGCAACATCACCGGAGTGATCAAGGAAGCCTACACCGGCTCTGGCGTTCTGAAGGATGGTTATGTCTGGTCAAACGTCAGCGGCACCTGCGTGAGTGAGAGCGGCTATATCCATCTGAAATTCCGCAAAACCTACCGCCACTCCAAGGAGCCGCCGGTGCTCTATCAGGGCTCGCTCCCGCCGGGCTCTGCCCTGCTCTCCGGCACCTGGTATTTGCAGGATAAGACGAGTGACAGCGGCATGTTTCAAATCAGCAACATGCAGGTGCAATGACCGCCGCTCGCACGCTTGTCTGGCTCGCAGCCTTCAGTCTCACGGGCCTTGTCCTGCGGGCGCAGACCGCTGCCGATGCGCAGCAGCCTGCCATCATGGTCAGCGGCTTTGAGCCCTTTGGGGGTCGTGACCGCAATGCCTCCTGGACGCTGGCTGGAGAAATCGCCAAGGTCTTCCCGCGCGAAGTCCGCGCCTTGCAGATACCCGTCGTCTGGGGTGCCCCGCTGACCGCCATCAACAACACCCAACCGCTACCGCAGGTGTGGATCGCTTTTGGTGAAGGCACCCCGGAGTTTCAGATCGAAATCCTCGCGCACAATCAGCGTGGAAGTTATCCGGACAACCAACAGGCCAAGCCTGCCACGCCGAACATCGTCAGCGATGCGGCACCTGTGCTGAAACAGCAGGCGCAGGTGAAGGACCTCGCCGCCGCATTGACCCAGGCGGGATTTCCCACCCATGTGTCTCAGAGTGCCGGACGTTACCTGTGCGAGGAGATGCTGTACTCGCTCCTCTACGCCCAGCAGCAGCATCCTGAAGCGCTGCGCCTGGTGCTCTTCATTCATGTCCCGACCTTGCAGCATTCCCTTCCTGTTTCTCCGGCGAAACAAGGCGCACCTGCTGCACGCAAGCAAGTGGACGCCGAACTGCTGCAGGCCTTTGGCAGACAGCTCTTCGCCTCGCTGCGCACGCTTGGCCTGCTGGCCTCTGCCCCAGGCCGCTGAAGCTGCGGCGGGTCTTGACCAACGAGTGTCTCGATCCCGGCTTAGTGGTGATGACCACTGCCGTGGCTCATGTGACCACCGCCATGAAATACCGGGCCGCCGACATGCCCGCCAAAATGGGGCTGCACATAGCTGGGACGATAGTTGTAACTGCGATAGCCGTAGCTGTGACCGTAGTAAGGCCGCACATACACCGGAGTGGGGGGTTGTGTCACCCATTGGTAAATGGGGTAGCCCATGGCATCATATCCCACGATCTGGTAGACGGCATACACCGGCATGCCATTGGTCAGGTAGCTCACGATCCGGCGCTGATTGAGAAACGGCGGAGGGGCCGCGCTGGCAGGCATTGCGATGCTTAACACACTGACCGCAGCAAGAAGACTGAAGAGTGTTTTCATACCATGATGGAGTGTTGCTCCACCTTATTAAACGACCTCCCGCGCGGCTTATTCAATCCCCGGTGGCAGCGAAGCTCAGGCCAGTGCATTCAAGAACGCCAGGGCGGCTGAACGCTGCGGATGCTCTGCGAGTTCCTTGCGCAGCACCTGAATCTTCTCCAGCAGTTCCACGCCCAGCCGCTCCCGCAGCTGTGCCAGGTGCACGGCATCCAGCTCCTGCTGGCGCACGGCCTTCTGCCAGGGTGCGGTGAAGATTAAATGAATCGAGTTCTGCAAGTGGCCGCCACACAGCGCCTCCCACTCGCCACCGTCCAGCCAGATGCCGCCTGTATGCGAGCGCTCCACGCGAAACGACTGCCCATGGCCCACGCGATAGCGCGTCATCACCGTGCCCGACTCGGGACATAGTTTGACCGCACCATCAAATTCGCTCACCGGCACCGCCTCAGCCGCCGGACTTTCCTCGGCCACCTCCGTCGCAGGCAGCTTGCTGCGCCAGCGCCAGTAGTTCTCCGCCGGGATCCAATGCCCGCCGGTTTCAGGACAGCGGAATGCGGTCAGACCGGTTTCGAGTTCGACGCGTTCCAGACGTTTGTGGTGGGCAAGGGGACTTAGCATGACGAACGCGATCATGCGCCGCACCCACTCCGCCGCCATGACATTTCCCAGCCATTTATGGAAGCAGCAGGAGTCTCATTTCATGTCTGAATGGCAGACTCGCGAACAATGCAAGGTCTGAGCGAAACATGCTTATGTGCCATCAGATAAGCAGGTAAAAATAGCTATTCTGTCAGCCTTTGCTTGCAGAAAATTTCTAACATGCGGATCGTACCGAATGGCGAAACGCATCCAGGCATCAACCGCGGGTTGTACGCGCTTCCCCAACTGCCGGGGTAGTGCATCCATCCATCGAGAACTGCCAACGCAAGCACCAGCATGATCCGGAACAACTACATCTTCGTCGATTTCGAGAGCGTGCAGGACATCGATCTTGCGCTGATCGAGGGCAAACCTGTGAAGGTGTTTTTATTCATCGGCGAGCAGCAGCACAAGGTGAGTGTGGAGCTCACGATGCAAGCACTCCGCCTCCATGACCAGGTGCAGGTGATCAAGCTTGAACGCGGTGGCAAAAACGCGCTGGACTTCGTACTGGCACACCACACCGGAAGGCAGGCTGCGGCGGACCCGAACGGTTTCATCCATATTCTGTCCAAAGACAAAGGCTTCGATGCTTTGGTAGCTCATCTGAATGAAGACAAGAACGGTGGAGCTGCACGGAGTGCGGTGTTTGCTCAAATTCCAGCGCTTGGGAATGCGCACACAGCAACCTCAAGGGATCGATTGGATGCGGTGAAGGCCCAATTCAGTAAAATGAAAAAGGGGAACACGGACAGTCGCCCAAAAAAAAGGAAGACGCTCTGCTCCAAGATTCAGGAAGTCTTTCAAAGACAACTCGGTGATGAAGACGTGCAAGCCGTGATAACCGGGCTGGAACAGAAGCAATGGATCAGGATTGTTGATAACAAGGTGGCTTATCAATTTTGACCCGCCTGACGGCGCATGCTTGACTCTTCCAAGCCATCGACAAAACGCGCACGCTGCGCATCCTCCTCACTCATGGCCGCCCGTGGAAAATCCGTCGCCTTCGCCCGCATCCGTGCGGAGGTGATTCGTTTGGTCGCCCTGATCCCTGCGGGCCAGTTCACCACCTATGGGAGCATCGCCATCCACATGAACGTCATCGCCCGTCATGTGGCCACAGTGCTCAGCCATCTCACGCCCGAAGAATCCGCCGCGCTGCCCTGGCACCGCGTGGTGGCAGCCAATGCGCGCATCAGCCCAAACATGCCTCCCGAATCGTCACGCAAACAACGCCGCCTGCTCAAAGCCGAAGGCCTGCGCATCGACAAAGAGGGCTTCATCCAGGATGCCGATGATCATTTTCACAACGTGGGTGTACGACGCGACATCCGCTGGAGCGAGGGGTGATGCGTTGCCGCTTCGATCACCTGCTCCTTCGAATCACATCACACATGCGGGGATAATTCCTCGCGTCATTTCAAGCGTCGGTACTTCTCCTCAGCAAGCTTCGACCCATCCGAACCTTTCTTCACCATCGAGTCTCCAGTGATGCGGATCTGATACTCTTTGCTCACACCCTTTTTCCCATTCTCGATGAATGTCAGCCGAAGAACTCTGTCATCGAAACATCGGTAAGTGCCAGACCTGTTGCCTTCGGTAAACGTTCCATCGGCGCGGAACTCGGCCACGAGGTTCTCCTCGCCTTGGGCGGTGGGGAAAGTCGTGGTGCCAATGCGCGATTCAAAGAGTTCCCATCGCCCGATGATTTCCTGGACGTTCTCCGCGTACCCACGGCCTGCCAGAACAAGGGCCATCAGCATGCAGAGAACGGAAGCGAAACAAGGCAGGGCGGTTTTCATGAGGGGGATGTGGCTGCATTCAGAAAGCAGCTGCGTCCTTCCACAACGTCTGTACGCGACGAACTATTAGTTGGAGTGATGGATGGGCTCCATCACTCCAAAGCTGTTTGAAACAACGTGGCATCACTGCCCATACACATCGATCCACTGCAGACCGCTCTTGGATCCGGGCGGCGTGAAGTAGCGGCGGCCGAGGTAGGTGCCTTTCACCTCACGCATCGAGCCACCCGCAGGATGACTGGCGCGAGTGAGCACGGGCTTGCCGTTGTAGGTGCCGTTTGCATCAGGCACTGTGCTGCAGGAGGCGGACAGGAGCATGCTAAGACCAAGGACAATGGAGGCGGGGTTGGGACGCTTCATAAACGGCAATCAACCTTTGTGTCGCGATGATGCAACCTGTACATCGCACTGCGATACTCTTTAGCCTGTTTTGTAAGGAGGTGCTCTCAGGGTCCGAGCTTGCCTTCCACCGCGCATTCCGCTTTGATTCAGCCACCGCCACTGGCCATGCACCGACCTCTCTTCCTCTTTCCCCGGCTGGCTGCGATGGCCGCCGCACTTGCCATTCAATGCGTGGCAGCACTGGCCGCTGCGCCCAACACTCTCACGCCACAGGAGCAGGCAGCGGGCTGGAAGCTGCTGTTTGATGGCCGCAGCACGGCGGGCTGGCATACGTATGGGAAGAATTCCGTCACGGCCGGGTCGTGGAAGATTCAGGACGGCTGCCTCGTCCTGCCTGCTGGCAACGGCCGCCCGAATGGCCATGGGGGTGATCTGGTGACGAATGCGATGTTCACTAACTTCGAGTTTGAGTTCGAGTGGCGTGTGGGCCCCGTGGGCAACAGCGGCGTGGAATACCTCTTCACCGAAGGTGAGAAACGCACGGCCAACTTTTATCCCGGCGACACTGGCGACAGCCCGATGGGCTTTGAGTATCAGGTGCTGGATGATGCCCCGCATGCGAGCAACGCGGCGAACCGGCTCTCCGCCTCCATCTACTCGCTGGTCACTCCGACAGGCAAAACGCTGCGCCCCGTGGGCGAGTTCAATCAGGGCCGCATCGTGGTGGATGGCAATCACGTGGAGCACTGGCTCAATGGCCGCAAGGTGGCGGAGTGTGAGCTGGGCAGCTTGGAGCTGCAGCGCATCATCGCCAGCAGCAAGTACAAGTACTACCCCGGCGTCGGTGTGAAGCGCGCCACCTCCATCGCTTTGCAGGATCACGGCGCCGAGGTGGCTTATCGCAATCTCAAGCTCCGCGTGCTGGCCACCCCAGCGAGTCGTGCTCCGGTCGCAGCAGCGCCTCCGCCGCCGCCCTCCACCCCTGCGGCAGCGGCATCACCCATGACGGCCCGCAAGATCCCCATGCAGGCCGCCGACTGGGCTGTCTGGTGCTGGTCCAAAGCCGACAACCGCTGGGTGGAGCACCCGCTGGACAAGATGACCGTGCAGATCCAGGACGGCGTGCTCAGCGCCAGCAACACCACCAACAGCAACTGGCCCCGCGCCATCCTCGTCTATCGCGGCACCCTGCTGGACGGCGACTTCATCGTCTCCGCCGACTACCGCGGCCAGCTCGAATCCTTCGACCTCCAGTCCGCCGATGGTGGCAACCAGCGCCTCTCCTGCCTGAACCCACCGCAGGACAACCAATGGCACACCGTCCTCCTCGGCCGCAAGCAGGGCCAGTACGTGGCACGAATCGAAGAAGCCCCCGCCCAAGTGCAGAACGGCAAAGCCTCCGCTGACATGAAAGGCTACTTCTGCTTCAAGCTCCGGCCCGGTGAGACCCTGGAGGTGAGGGGGCTGGTGGTACAGGCGGGGAAGTGAAACGGAAGTCCGTGGGCGGGCTGACAACTCGAAGATCAGCCCTTGGCACGAGCACGCCGGCGGTCACGAAGGAACGCAGCGAAGAGTGCTATCACGAAGAGTAGGAGCATGACGACCACGGCGAGCGAAGGTCGCAGGTGGAAGAGGCCGCGTGCGATCTCCTTCAAGGCCAGCGCGGTACTTAGGCTGAACAGCAACCAACGGGAGAACGATGACATGGGGTACCCGCCCCATGGGAACAGGGGCCAGCGAGGAGCGTGCCCGAACAACCGCTGGCTGAAAGCGTAACAAGCGCCTCCAAAAAGAAAGCACGCGGCAGTCAAAAGATGGCCATAATCAGGAGTACTCATGAGTGGGTTTCTACGCGGAGGTTTGCGAAATCACCTGACCAAAGAGATCATTACCAGATTCGTTAGTTCGGGAGCAAGCTTATAGATCACTTGAGTTCGCTCACTACGCCAGCAGGAGGCTGGGCAATCAACTGCCGCAACGTCGCCATCATAGGATGCTCCTTGATGCTCGGAAATCGCGCGGGCGGAATGAAGGTGACGGAGGAGCCGATGACCGTCGGCTCGGAGAGGTCGAGGGTGATTGTCTCGGGGTTCAGGCCGAGCCTGCCCCGGACGCCGGCGATGGATGAGACGGGGATGGAAACCTCCCGCCCGTGCCGCCGGACGCGTAGGGCGCCACCTTCATAGACCACCGAGTCGGCAGCAGGAGATACCATATTCTGGTAGATGAGGTAGTACACCAAGCACACGATCATCTGGATGAGGGCTGCGATGCCGATCACCTTGAGCGGTGCCGGGCGTGGAATGAGCAGACTGAGAAAGACGCCGGCATTGAGGGCGATCATGAACGCGGGGACGATCCGCCGTTGCATCACTGTCTGGAAGGAAGAGTGCAATTGAGTCATGGCGGAGAGGGGTTACGTGCATTGAAACGCTTTGCGGTAGAATTGGTCAGGCATTTTGGATTTCGGAGTTCTGCCATCGCATTTGCCGGAGTTACACTGGTAGCAGGCGGGTTGAATGTTGCTGATATCATCCGTGCCACCGCAGGCGAGGGGAATAATGTGGTCTTGTGTCCAAACGTAGCGATACCGCCTGTCAGGGCGCGGAGGAATACTGCTCCAAGGTCGCTCGCAAATCGGGCAATAATCAAATAGTGAAAGTTTAGCGAGCCATTCGGTTCGAGTATGGCGATGTCCAGAGGCTGACTTGCGAGCAGAATAGGCTGCTGCTCGGAGGCGACGACAGGCGCGACAATAGCGGCTGACTCGGCCCGTAGTTGCCGAGGTCCAGAGCCCGAAGTCGTTGGAGCCACACTTAGCGCAAGATGACATGAGCTTTCATTTTCAAGGTTCCAGTAGCGAAATCCAATATGCCAGACCATTACCAGATTCACCGGTTGGCCAGCAAGCTTGCATTCCAACTTTGATAAAGCGCGAGGACGAAAAAGGAACTTACGACCTCAATTCCGCGCTCTCAGTCTCTTTGCTGTCGCGTTTCAGAACCATGGTCAGCAAGTAAAAAGCCTCCTAGCTTACTTGCCTAGCTTTCGAGATTTAGTCTTCTTTGACCAGATCCTCATCGAATTGAAACGACTTGAGACTTAGCCTTGATCTTGCGATTTCCCAAGTGGCACGATGCATTTTGCGCAATTCCAAAACGGATCGAAGTAACGAGGGATGACTGAGGTAGCCAACTGTTACCCGTTTGATACATGAGTGCGGCAACTTCATGAACGCTCTCATTTTTCCATCGACCAAGCCTTTCGAATACGATGCCTTTGTCATCTTTCGTGGCATTGGGTTCGATCAGCCCTCGGATATCAGTCCGGTAAGGCTGCGAGTAGTCAACCCACACAATCATATCCTTGTGAATTGCGAGCTCGGCGAGATTGAATGTGAATTTGATGCCAGTGTGATTCATTGCGTATTGAGCCCACATCCGCACATTGCGATCGGCACTAGTTAAGCTGGTTACAAACCAGTGCAGTTCGACTTCTTGCCTCAAGTAATCCGCGTTTGCTGATAACAAAGGAGATACTAAATGCCGACAATCTAACGTCAATGCGGCAGGATCGCATGATAAACCATCCAGGGAGGGAAGAAACTCAAACGGGTCATTGAGGTCTGAGGGTTTGGAAAACATGACGCTGACCGTTGCGTCTTTCAGCGTAGCCAATCCCCCTTCAGCGTTCACATATTTGAAAAGTGTGTCGGGGATCGAACTCCTTTGCGGATCACTCATCGGTAAGGATACTCGATCTGCCTATATGAGCCAAGGCTAGATTGAACAGGAGTTCCCTGTTGGAGCCCCGCGGCATAAGCCATGAGACTGTTCAACACGTCCTTATTGACTTTGTATTTAGCCCTCAGGCTCCTTGCTACCGCGCTTCAGCATCACGGCCAGCAGGGCGATGTCCGCCGGATTCACGCCTTGGGCTCTCGCGGCTTGGCCGAGAGTGGCGGGGCGGAGGGCGGTGAGGCGATGTTTGGCTTCGGTTTTGAGGCCGGGGATGGCGTGGTAATAGAAGTCGGCGGGGATCATCTTCTCCTCCATGCGGGAGGTTTTGGCGACCATGTCTTCCTGCCGGGTGATGTAGCCGGCGTATTTGACGTCGTTTTCGACGAGGCTCCAGACCTCAGGAGTGAACTGAGAGTAGATCTCGGCGGGCAGCTGGGAGGGGATGCTTTCGGGGCGGCGCAGCCATTTTTCGAGGGTCAGACCCTCCAAGCGGACCTCCTGCAGCAGGGTGCGGGCGGTGGCAAGGGCGGTGGATTTGGCCTCGGTGTGCCGGACGCGGAAGGGGGAGGCAAGACCGATGGCGGCGGCGAGAGGGGTGAGTCGGAGGTCGCAATTGTCCTGGCGGAGGAGGAGGCGGTACTCGGCGCGGGAGGTGAAAAGGCGGTAGGGCTCGGTGGTGCCTTTGGTGACGAGGTCGTCGATCATCACGGCGAGGTAGGCCTGGCTGCGCTGGAGCAGGAAAGGGGGGCGGCCCTGGGCCTTGAGCGCGGCATTGGCCCCGGCGATGAGGCCCTGACCGGCGGCCTCTTCGTAGCCGGAGGTGCCATTGATCTGCCCCGCGAAGTAGAGGCCGGAAACACGCTTGGTTTCCAGGGTGGGGTGGAGCTGGGTAGGGGGGCAGTAGTCATACTCCACGGCGTATCCGGGGCGGACGATCTCGGCCTTTTCGAGGCCGGGGATGGACCGGATGAAGTCATACTGAACCTCGAAGGGCAGGGAGGTGGAGACGCCATTCACGTAGAATTCGCGGGTGTGGCGACCCTCGGGTTCGAGGAAAATCTGGTGCCGTTCCTTCTCCGCAAAGCGCACCACCTTGTCCTCCACGGAGGGGCAGTAGCGCGGTCCGACCCCCTCGATCCGGCCGGAATACATGGCCGACTTGTGGATATTGGCCCGGATGATGTCGTGCGTTTGAGGGGTCGTGTAGGTGATCCAGCAGGGGATTTGTTCCACGTGGAACTTTCCCGGGGCCCAGGAGTTGAGGGTAAACTGGTTGGGACCGGTGACAAGAAGGGGGGAGGAATGAGGAATGTTACCAGACTCGGATTGGGCTTCGTCATTCGCCATTCTGGTTTCGTCATTCCCGCAGCCGTCGAGAATGCCCTCATCTTCATCCTCACCCAGCACACCAGAGAGGTAACTGAACTGCGGCGGCGGGCTATCTCCGGGCTGAAGTTCGCACTTGGAGAAGTCGATGCTGCGGCTGTTGAGGCGGCAGGGGGTGCCGGTTTTGAAGCGCTGAACGTCGAAACCGAGCTCACGGAGGCTGTCGGAAAGGGTCGAAATGCTGTCCCCCATGCGCCCGCCAGCCTGGTTCTGCTGCCCCACATGGAGGAGTCCGCGCATGAAAGTGCCGGAGGAAATGACCACCGCCTTGGCCCGGTAGATCATCCCAAGGCTGGTGCGGATGCCGGTGATGGCATCGTTTTCGACCAAGATCTCAGCGGCGTTGCCCTGATGGAGGTCGAGGTTGGGCTGGTTTTCGATCAGCCATTTCATCCGAAACTGGTAAGCCTTCTTGTCGCATTGGGCCCGGGGAGCCTGCACGCTGGGCCCTTTGCGAGCGTTCAGCATGCGAAACTGGATGCCCGTGGCGTCCGTGTTCCGGCCCATGACGCCACCGAGAGCATCGATCTCACGCACTACATGACCCTTGGCCAAGCCCCCGATGGCAGGGTTGCAGGACATCTGGGAGATGGTGTCGAGGTTCTGCGTGAGGATGGCCGTCTGGCAACCGAGTCGGGCAGCCGCCATGGCGGCCTCCACCCCGGCATGGCCGGCTCCGCAGACAATGACGTCGTAGTGCTTGGGGAAGGTGTAGAGGCTGGTTGGCATGGGGGCAGCGAGACTAACACAGCCCGGAAATTGTTCCATGTGGAACAAAAGGGAATCGCAGACAGCGTTTCAGAGGCGGGGAAATACGGCTAGATGGAGGGTCAAAGATGCCAGATGTGGGGATGAAACGAACGGTCTTCGAGGGTGAAATGGAGCTGCCATGGGGCAGCGGATGGGGCTTGAGGGATGGAATCAGACAGCAGAAGTTGTGAGGAGGGCGGGAGAGAAAGCGGCCGGCTGGCAGGGTAGGGCAGGGGAGATGGGAGATGATGAAGGGTAGATAGGGATGGACCATGCTTGGAAATGCCTCATTGCAGGCGGAGGCGAAGCTCCATGCGGAAGCTGAATTCCGACCACATGCGTGTCCAGCGGACGGGGTGACCTGCACCTAATAAGGCCAAGCACATGACCGCTGAGATTGGAAAAAGAGGTTGAGACAGCTCGGGGTTACAGCGCTGCCAGTAGACTTGGAGACCCCAGTCCAAGCAGTTAGAGGGGACGCTGCAGAACCATCGACGGGGCGAATGGTTCCTATCTGCCACCTGCCGAACGGGGAAGGGGAGAGTTGGTTGAATCCCATTCCCTCTCTCGCCGACCCGGCCCTGAATAGTGGAGGCATCATCATTGGCTGAGACCGAGACGCCGATCCCGAGTACACCTTCACCCATTCCGGCAGTCCGAATGCCATTCGCGCAGGCTCCCGTTCATCTCCCCCGTATGGCCACCGCACCGACGGCGGACACATACTTTGGTCGCTCAGCGCTGCTCTATAGCAGTTCGCACAGCTCATCTCCGTTTGGCAGATCACGCCTCCGATTCTTTCCAAGGAGATCATTGGCTTCGACGGCGGCTGGTTGAGGACAACCAGCCCTACC
>JAPLUN010000375.1 GCA_026397715.1 Verrucomicrobiota bacterium | reverse complement strand
GCGAAGTGCCGAGCAAGGAAGCCGAAAAGACCCTCGACATCGCCTACATTCTGCATGCCGAGCATGGTTTCAATGCCTCGACCTTCACCGCCCGCGTCGTGGCTTCGACTTTGAGCGACATGTTCTCCGCCATCAGCGCCGCCATC
Organism: Verrucomicrobiota bacterium; assembly: GCA_026397715.1. Classification (GTDB taxonomy): domain Bacteria; phylum Verrucomicrobiota; class Verrucomicrobiia; order Verrucomicrobiales; family Verrucomicrobiaceae; genus Prosthecobacter. The sequence goes on along the minus strand of JAPLUN010000375.1, from coordinate 32,322 downwards.
GGTGCCCTTAAAGGACCGCTGCACGGTGGTGCCAATGAAGGCGTGATCCACATGCTCGAAGAGATCGGCTCCCCTGACAAGGTGGACGCCTGGGTTGCCGACGCACTGGCTCAGAAGAAGAAGATCATGGGCATCGGCCACCGCGTTTACAAGGTTCTCGACCCCCGCGCTCCGCATCTGCGTGAGATGGCCATCCAGCTCACCAGCCAGCTCGGTGAGTCGAAGTGGATCCAGATGTCCGAGCGCATCGCCCAGATCATGCGCGAGCAGAAGGGCCTCAATGCGAATGTCGACTTCTACAGCGCCACGGTTTACTACAGCCTTGGCATTCCGACCGACCTCTTCACTCCGATCTTCGCGATCGCCCGTATGAGCGGCTGGACCGCTCACGTGCTGGAGCAGTGGAGCGAAAACCGCCTCTTCCGTCCCCTCAGCCAGTACGTCGGCAAGCCTTACGGCCAGAAGGTCGTGCCGATTGACGAGCGCTAATTCTACTGGCCGCAAGGCTGACAGGAATATTTTTGAATGCTGCAAAGGTGGCAAAACTTTGTGTTTGCCACTAACGTAGATGCTTCATGCGTCTCCTTTCAACCGTCGGAGCCGTCGCTGTGATGCTCGGCACGCAGGTGATGGCGCAGCCTGCCACACGCCTCGTGTGGCAGCCGGTGCAGGAGTATTTCATTCATCGTGATGAAGGGCAGCAGGTGCTTGCAGGCACCAAGCGGCTGAATTCGTTCACGGCTTACACCCATATTGGCACCGACTTCGGTTTCCATGGGCCGGCGGAGCACGAGATGGAATGGCTCACCGATGAAGTCGTGGTACATCTCGGCCAGCAGCCTGAGGCATGGGCTGGCATGTGGCACAGCCTGGCTGGGCAGGCGCGCAATGCGAACCGCGTGATGGATTTCATGCGTGCCTACCCCGAGCCGGTCACCGCTAAATACCAGCCGCGTGTCACGTCAGTCATGCTAAGGGCGTCCGGGCGCGGCAGGATCAAGCTCGAAATCAAATCTCCCACCGACGAACCGCGCTGGACGCAGGTGATAGAGCTCAACGAGAAGCAATATCGCATGTTTGTGCATCCTGTGGCTCCTGAGTCGGTGCGTGATGGAAAAACCATCATATGGACGGCTGAGCCTGGGTCGGAAGTGAAAGTGTCCGGCTTGTTTCTTGGCATCGAGCAGCCCCAGATTCCCTGGGATGCCTATGCTTTCCTCGCCTCCTACGCGAAGATCGCCCGCAGTTATTCCATCGGGACCGGTTTCGTGCGTGATCGAGCTCACATTGAAGAAGGGGCTTTTGAGTCCGTCTCCGCCACGGGCATGTATGTCCTGGCTTCGGCGGCGGCGGCGCAGGAGTCGCTGGGAATTGTCACGGCAGATTACGCACGCTGGGTCCTCACACGCACGCACGAGGCGGTGAAGAAACTCAAAACCGGGCGCGGCCTGCTGCCCCATTTTGTGCACCGGCACGGAAAGGAGAATGCCTACTCCATCCATCCGGGCACTGAATACAGCACCGTGGACACGGCGATCTACGCTCAGTCCATGCTGCAGGCGGCGATCATGCTGGACGTCGCGGCTGTGGCCGAAGACCTGATTCTGCAGATCAAAGAGATCGACTTCGATCTGCTGCACCTGCCAGACGGCCATCTCTCGCACGGCCTTGCTGACGACGGCATCACTCTTTTGCCGCATGGCTGGCAGGACTGGGGTGGCGAAACCACCCTGGTGATACTCATGGAAGGCATCGCCAACCCCGAACACCGCCCCCCGCCCATGCGCACTCCGGGCAAGGCCTGGCAGGGCACCGGTTTCATCACCGAGCTGCAAAGTTTGCTCCACCCCGATTTCGACAGTGATGTGCCCGATGCGCATGACGGTGTTCGCTGGCTCAGTGTGCGCCGCTCTATGCTGGGCGCGCAGCTGGCCTACATCCCCAAACGCTGGCCCCAGTCCCATGCCGCACGTAACGGCATCTACGGTCTCTCTGCCGGCGAAAATGAGGCGGGGAACGGCTACTACGTGGGTGGCGTCGATCTGCCGGATCAAAAGCTCATCCATCCGCACTACATCCTGATGTCTTCCACGCTGAATCCGAAGACTTCTGAGACTTACGAACTGCTCGAACGCATGGAGAAGGCCAGCTACTTTCCGCCTTGGGGCATGGTCGAGAATCTCAATGTCGATGGCCGCAGCTACCTGCCGATGGAAGGATCGCTGAATGCCGGCTTTGAGGCTCTCAGCGCCTACCATTTGTTTGCCAAAAACCGCAAAATCCCGGATGCCATCCATGCGGCCAGCCTGAAAAGTCCGCAGATCCGCCGCGCCATGCAGCTTTTCTACCCCGTTCCGGCCAAGGTGGCGGGCGGGGAGCGGGAAGCCGCCGCGCAGTAGCAGGGACATGAAGCTAACCCTTGCTCCCGTGCCCTTCCCCGGTTAACTGGACCGTCACATGTTTGTCGATCAAATCAAAGTTCATGCGCGCGCCGGCAAAGGCGGCGATGGCAGCGCCCATTTTCATCGCGGAAAATTCCGTCCCAAAGGCGGCCCCGACGGCGGCGACGGCGGGAACGGGGGCAGCCTCATCCTGCTGGTGGATCCCAGCACGGACAGCCTGCGCAATTACGTTTTCAACAGCAAACTCATCGCCGAGGACGGTGCCAAGGGCGGTGCCACCCAGTGCTCCGGCCGCAGTGGCAAGGATGTGGTGTATAAAGTGCCGCCGGGCACCCTCATTAGCCGCGTCACCCAGGAATACGACAACGAAACCAACGAACTAGTTACCCGCTACGAGCCCGTGGCTGACTTGACCGAGACCAATTCCACCTACGTGCTCTGCAAAGGCGGCAAAGGCGGGAAGGGGAACGTGCATTTCAAGACCTCCACGCACCAGGCTCCGCGTGAATTCACCCCCGGCACCCCCGGTGAGGAGGGTGACTTCCACTTCGAGCTCCGCAGCATCGCGGATGCCGGATTCGTGGGTGCCCCGAACGCGGGCAAATCCACGTTGCTTTCCAAGCTGAGCGCCGCCAAGCCGAAGATCGCCAACTACCCCTTCACCACGCTGCAGCCGATGGTTGGCGTCATTGAGTTCGGCCCCAATCGCCGAGGCACCCTGGCGGACATTCCCGGGCTCATTGAAGGTGCCCACGAAAACATCGGCCTCGGCCATGATTTCCTGCGCCACATCATGCGCTGCCGTGTGCTGCTCTTTGTCGTTGATACCGCTGGCACCGAAGGTCGCGATCCCGTCTCTGACCTCGAAATCGTCCGCAAAGAAGTCTCCCTCTATTCGGAAGAACTGGCCAAACGCCCTTGGTGCATCATCGCCAACAAGATCGATCTGCCCGAGAGCGCCGAAAACCTCGTCCACTTCAAAGAGCGCTTCAAACGCATCAAAGTCCATCCCGTCTCCGCTGAAACCGGCGAAGGCCTCGACAAGCTGCGCAAGTGGCTCGACGACAAGATCGGGCAGGACGTGGACTGGTGACCTGTCATGCGCCTGAACCGTTCCAATCTTTGCTGGCTGGTTCTGGCGTTGATCACGGCGGGCTATCTCCTTTTCTGGGCGCTGCTGCTCGGAGCCACGGCGACCTATAGCACGCCGGATTCGTGGCTGCAGGTGCTGCGCTCCCCTGAGATCCGGCATGCGACTTTTTTGAGTCTTGTGACCTGCTCGCTCGCGGCAAGTTTCGCGCTGCTGCTGGCGGTGCCCGTGGGGTATTTGATGACCCGCCTCGAATTTCGCGGCAAATCCTGGCTGGATGCGGCGCTCGATATTCCCATCATCCTGCCTCCCTTGGTGGTCGGGCTGTGCCTGCTGATCTTTTTTCAAACCAAGATTGGCAAGGTGATCGAGATGGCGATTCCTCTCACCTATCAAGTCAGTGGCGTGGTGCTGGCGCAATTCGTGGTGGCCGCCGCCTTTGCGATCCGCACCATGCGCGGCACCTTCCAGCACCTCTCGGCGCGTCCTGAAGACGTGGCGCTCACCCTGGGCTGCACGCGGTTTCAGGCCCTGTGGCATGTGGCGTTGCCAGCGGCACGGCGTGGCATGGTGGCGGCGTTTTGCATCGCCTGGGCGCGCAGTCTGGGGGAATTCGGGCCGATCCTCGTCTTTGCCGGTGCCACGCGCATGAAGACGGAGGTGCTGCCGACGACGGTCTGGCTGGAGCTCAGCGTGGGAAATCTCGAAGCCGCCGTGGCAGTCAGCTTGTTCATGGTGCTGCTGGCCGTTCTGGTGCTGGTGGCGGTGCGTGCCACGGGGGAAAAAGTATGATCCAGCTCGAACAACTCACTTGGAAGGTCTCTGGCCGCACGATCTTGGAGGGCGTGACAGTGGCCATCCCGGCCAACACCTACGCCGTGCTCATGGGATCGACCGGCTGCGGCAAAACAACCCTGCTGGAAATCCTCTGTGGCCTGCGCCAGCCGACCTCCGGCCGCGTGCTGCTGGATGGCGTGGACGTGACCGATCTGGAACCCCGCGAGCGCGGCATCGGCTACGTGCCGCAGGATCTGGCGCTGTTCCCGGGCCTGCGCGTGCGCGAGCAGATCGGCTTCGCCCCGAAACTGCGCGGCATGGCCCCGGAGGAACTCAAGCAACGCGTGAACCGCCTGGCGGAGCAGTTTGGCATTACGCACCTGCTGGATCGATTGCCTGACATGCTTTCCGGCGGCGAAAAGCAGCGCGTTGCCCTCGCTCGTGCTCTCGCGGCACAACCCAAACTCCTGCTCCTCGACGAACCGCTCTCCGCGCTCGATGAAAGCATGCGTTCAGAGGCTGTGGCGCTGCTGCAGCGCGTGCAGCAGGAGCATTCACTGACTGTTTTGCACGTCACCCATTCCAGCAGCGAGGCCGCTGCGCTGGGAACCCTGCATCTGCGAATGGTGGCTGGGCGGCTTGAGGTGGCCTGAATTGCTCTGCTTTTCCGCACGAGGCTTGACCGGCAAGGCTGGTTAAGAATATAAATTCTTTTATGAAAGTCCTAAGTGCATTTGTTACGTTGTGCTTTTTGGCAGGCAGTCTGGTCGCACAGGGGCTCAGGCCTGTGGAGGGCTGGGTGAAAGCGATGCAGGATGCGGTCGACCGCCGGGAGACGAAGGAAGAAGTCCTCTCCCTTCTCACGGAATCTTGCATTGCGGACGGACAGGCCGCCGCTGCGCAGCAGGCGCTGCTGAAACTGCATGATGGAATGACCGATTCTCATGCGAAGCTCGCACTGTTACGCCCCATGAAATGGGCGGCGTTTGCTGCAGGAAAGTTGCCGGAACTGGAGAAGATTTTTGCCGAAAGGCGTGACGCGCAGCCCAATTCGGCATTGGCGTGGTTGGAACAGGCGGAGATTGAAGGTGCCTCTCATTCGTATCCCACTCAGAGTGGCAACCTCACAAAAGCGGGCACCTTGGCCTTGGAAAATGAGGGTCTCTTGCGTGCGGTCCTTGACCGACAGGAGGAGGCGGGCTTTTGGGATGATGCGCTAAGCACGGCGGAGAACTGGTTCAAGAAGCACCCGACGCCGCAGGCCATGTGCCGCCTTGCCAATCTGCATCTGATCGTGGGTGATGACCTGCGTGCATGGAAACTGGCGGCGGAGGCCGTTAAAGATGCACGAGTCACTGCAGGTGATCTGCAAGAACTGGCGCGAGTGGCCTGCGCGCAGCATGAGTGGGAACCTCTGACGACATTGCTCACCGATGCCTTGTCGAAGTTCCCACGGCATCTCGGCCTGCTCTGCCTTCAGGCGGTGGCCTTGGAGGAGTCTGGCCGGGACGATGAAGCCGTGAAGGCTTTGCTGCATTTGCTCGGCACTCGCGAGGCCCTTGTTGTGGAACCCGTCGTACGGTCATGGGACCGAAGCCTGACCGAAATCCGCCTCCGGGATTTCAGCGACCAGCCTCCCGGCACGCGGGATTTTCTGTTGCAGGAGGCATGGAAACCGCTCGCGTATGCGCATCGTGCTCCGCCTTCATGGAGTCATTGGGATCAGGGGCCGGCACGTATGGTTCATCTGCCTGCCGCGTTGGATGAGGCGCGCATTTTTGCACTTGAGCATCTGTGGGCGCTCAATGCTGCAGGCGGCAAGAGTTTGGCAGAGGACATCAAGCGTGAAGCTGCTGCATCTGGCTTGTCCCACCTGATGCTCAATGTTCCACCTAGCGATGGCAGGCCTGTTGAAATGGCGGATGTGTTGAAGATAAATCCGAACAATGAAGGGCTTTACGCATGGTGGCTGGGAATGTGGCACGGCAATCTTTCCAGCGCGGAGATACAAATCATGCAGCATTGCGTGGAGATGTTCTCGGAAAGGTATCCCGTGCTGGCCTTCAGTGCGGCGCGGGAGCTTGCCAAATCTTCCGTCCCTGAAAAAGAGCGCTATCAGGAGCTGGCACTCACGTTGTTTCAAAGCATCAGCAAGAATCTGACTCCCTTCGTGCTAAGCACGATTTATCACCTGGTTTTAGAGACGAAGGAGTGGAAAAATGCGGCAGCATGGCAGGATGCCACACTGACGGTTCAGGCGCGTGCGGCCAGGGAACTGCCGGACGACTGGAAACTGCCGCCTGACCACACATCGCGCGTGCAAAGTCGCTATGCAGTTGTATTGGGATGGCTGGTGAGTTTGGAGGCAAGTCAGCGGTGGGAGGATTACGCCCAGGCCTTGGAGGAAGAGATTCGGCATCAGGAACCGGCGGTTCGCATCATTCAGCGCAACCCCTTTGGGAGCAGCGGCCAGGGTGCGTCATTGCTCGGGAAGGATGGGGTGCGCTTCCCCAATGTGCTGCTGTGCTGGCCACAGGGAGTGGCTGAAACTTTTGGCGTGTTTTACGATGCAAAGACACGTGCAAGCAGTTCTTATCATACCAAGGGGCCGTGGATCGGCCTGTTGCGTGATCCACAGTTGAAGCTGGTCGCTCAATGGCGACATGGTGAGCCTGCGGAGGCCAGGGCTGAGATCGACCGGAGGCTGGCAAAGCCTGATGCAACACTTGCAGACTGGTGGCTGGGTGCCTGGCTGGCCTGGGAGGCCGATACGCAGTTCCCGGATGAGGCGGCCAAACAAAAGGCCATCCTGCTGTCCGCAGAGCGCCTGGCAAAAGCGGCTGCATTTCCCCTGGAAGGAATCGCGCGCGCGCATCTGGATGCCGCCCTGCTGCAGGCGGTGCTGGCACTGCGCGAGCGTCCGCCTACACTCCTAGCGGCCGCGCATGAAGCTGCGAAGCGCTTTTGCGCCGGCACGCTGGCCAATGAGTACGAAGGCAATGAGTTTGCAGCTGCATTTTGGACGCTGGGCTTCAACAAGGAGGCTGCGCTGGTCAAAAAAATCCGGCTGGTGCCGCACCCCAACGATGGTCTTAACCGCATTCATGGTCCTGTGCCCGCCAGTACACTGGCCTGCCTGCAAAGCTCCCGGCCGCGAATGGATTATGATGAGCGTGAGGACAAGAAACAGATGCGCGCTGATGTCAGGGCTCGTGAGGCCCTGCGCCAGCTACATCAGCTCCGTCCAGACAGCGGCTGGCAGAGTCTGGACAACCGGCTCATGGATCGATGGAAGAAAGATGGCATTTGGGAGGCCGTGCTCGCCGCTGCAAAACCGCATGACAAAGCTACTGCGCGCGAGCTTCTGCGTGCCGGCCAGGATTTTGAACTGCTGCTCCAGCCTGAGACCGCGCGCCAGCATTATGAGGCCGCTTTGCGATTGAGTGCCGGACTCGACGAAGCCCGCTCCCGCTTGGTGATCCTGGCGTTGTCAGAACGGGGCGAGGATGCACTCACCTTTTTGAAAGACATGAAAGCGGAGAACATCGGCCCGCTCTTGGAAACACTACGCGCCATAGGGTCTGAAAAGTCTGGCGTCATCAACTTGCTAACCCGCTGGCTCCAGCACCTAACGGCATCTCACCTTGAGCTGCCGGCATCATCCACCATGCCTTTGCAAAGTCTGATGCTGCACTCACGCGAGCCAGTTGCCGAGCTTTGTCGTGCGGCCTTGGCATTTCAGGAGCTTGCGGACATTGCCTTTGGCAGCATCGCCGAAGACGTTCTGCGCAGGAAGCGTCCGCTTGCTGAGGTCACTCCTCTCGCAAAGGATTTGCTCAAGGCAAAAGCCGCCTGGGCACGTGAGCCAAAGCGTTCCTTCTCTTACATCGAGCCGCGCAGTGAAGCCCTGCCTGCCAAAGGCATTGTCACACAGCCTGGCGTTGAACTCATTCTGGTCTGGGATGCCTGGCAGCGTGAGGCGCCGCAGGAGGTGGAGAGCACGATCCTGCCGCTGTTGCGCAACGCAGGGAAAATCGACGAGGATGCTTTGCGTCAGGGAACCGCTTTGTTCTTCTGCGCCCCGGGGCAGTTTATCGAGGCAGCAGGGCGCTTCGTGCAAAATGAGCAGGCACGCTATCTTTTCACCGGTCATGCCTTCACGGATCGCTTTTTTGCCGGAGGGACATTGGACTTCATCACGCTGGTTCACCGCTTACGGAAACTGGAGGTGCCGCTTGAGAATTTGTTCCTCGCTGAAATGGCAAGGCCGGAGGCCTCGGGCAGTTCGCTGGATGCGCTGGCCACCTACATTGGGCTGGCCGATCACATGACCCTGCCGCAGGCCCGCAGCTTTGTGCGTGGATTGCGTGACCAGCTGGTGGATCGCGATCCAGTTCGTCGCAGGGCTTTCATCGCCAGCGCGCGCGAACCTGACCGCTATGTGTCCGTGCCGGAACGTTGGCAGCGGAATTCGCCTCCGCCTCCGGGCACCCTTTCGTATGTCTCATGGTTGCAGAAGCTCCTGACCCAGCCACGCACCTGCCGGGCAGCGCTGGAAATGGCGGTGGAGGACGGACTCGTGGTGCGCAATTTCGGGAACACGCTTTTTTGGGAAATGGACAAGCACGAGCCGCAGCATCTCATTGCGCTGCTGGAAGGCTTTTACCTGCTGGCCCCGGCACAGGAATTCCGCACTTGGGCGACGGGGGCCGATCCAAGCGACTCTTTGCTGGACTCGACGGCGGATGCTCTCAATGCAGACCACAAAGTGTCGAAGCCTGTTCTTGAACTGGTGAAAGCAATCCAGCCTGAGACCTTTGGCACGGGCTTGATTCTCGCCTGGGCTGCTGCAGAAAAAGCGAAGGATGAAGCCGGTCGAAAAGCGGCCCTTCTGCGCTTCATGAACGCGCACAAAGCGGAGTTCAAACTCATACCTGCGGAGCATTGGCCGGAGATTGGTGTGTTCTTCAGAGACCTCGGCGGCTGGAGCAAGCCGTGGCGTCTTTCCCCCGAGGAGCGGGTGGCGCTAGCGCCTCTCGTCGAGGTTCAGGGCCGTTACTTCGCACACTTCGCTTCGCAAGTCATGGCTTTGGATCACTGGGAGGACATGAATCTTTCCGGGCATGAGTTCATCGAGCTTTCCAGCGGTGCGTTCATGAACTGCGCTGAGACGGGTCCCACCACGGCGGCCGCCCTGGCGAAGAAAACCATCGCGCTGCTTGGAAAACCTTCGAAATATCCCGGTCCGCCCTCTGTCAATACGCCGCCAGATCCGCAAGTCTCCTGGATCTACCATGCGACCCAGACACCCGCCACCCTGGCCGCGCTCCGTCCCACCATTGAGCATTCAGACGCCATGCTGGGGCTTTCCAAAAAGCGGCGGGAGAAATTCATTCAAGTGCTGGATGAAGTCAGCTTACGTTACCCAAAATGAACGGACCGCACCGTGTCGGGAAATGAGTTTCGGCAGATCATGGGTTGGAATCCGGCGGAAGCTGCGTTTAGTGTGCAAAAAACAACCCCCTGAATGGATTGGACTGACTGGCAGCGCGTGCTGAAATGGCGCGCACTCGAAGAAGGCGATGCCGATGGCGTTCTCGTCAATGCGGAGCGTCGGCGTGAGGCCACGGCCCACACGCGCGCCGGACTGGCCTCCGAGGAGATCACCGGAGATGTGCTGGAGGAGCGTTCAGAGTCGTTTCTGGACAAACGAGCCGAGTGGCTGGAGCGCGAGGCCGTGGGCTGGCGTGGTGACCTGATCCATGTGCTCGATCTGCTGCGTGTGCCGCAGGGGCGCTGGTCCTGGGCGCTGGCTGGATGGGGCTTGGCGCTGGTGACTGGCTATTGGTTTACTGATCTGGGGCAGGCGGGCGAATTCAATCTGCTGGCACTCCCGCTGGTGGGCCTGCTGGCCTGGAATGCAGTGGTGATCGTCCTCGGATTGTTGTGCGAACTCATGCCGACCTCCGCAGTGGCTGGCCGGGGTGGATGGGTGGCGGAATTTCTCGCGCATGGCATCTCGCGCATGGGCAAAGCGACCAAGGAGGTCGAAAGCGGAGTGGCTGAAACCGTTCGTGCACGGTATGAAGAGCTGGCCTGGCCGCTGGCCTGGCGGCGCTTGCAGATGCGGCTGCGGATGTGGCTGCATGTGGCGGCGGCACTGCTGGCCATGGGGGGCGCGGCAGCCCTGTATGCCCGTGGCTGGTCGCACGAATATCGTGCGGTCTGGGAAAGCACGCTGCTGGGCAAGACCGAGGCCGCAGCGTTTTTTGAGACCTTGTTCAAACCAGCCTCAAAGGTGCTGCGAACCCCCGTGCCGCTAGACCAGATCGACGGCATGCATCGGACTTTGGGCAAGGTGGAGACACCGGCTCCGGCATTGACGTGGATTCATTTGTACGCAGGCACGCTGCTGGTGCTGATCGTCCTGCCGCGTCTCCTGCTGGCAGGGCTGGGGGCGGCACGCTGCTCCCGGGTTGTCGCGCAACCGGCACGTGCCTTGAATTGGGGCGGCTACCTGCGTGCCTTGCTCCGTGCGGTGGAGGGCGGCAGCGAGCGCATCCAGGTGCTCGTGCATGCCATCGAGCCCACGGCCCATCACCGCGAGGTGTGGGACCGTGGCGTGAGGGAGCGTTTCGGCGGCATGGCGCGTGCCGAATATTTGCGCATCCCGGCCGGGGAAGAGGACGAATTTGCCGCCGCCTGGCAGCCCGTGTGCGCAAATTTGGTGATGCTTTTCAACATGGCCACCACCCCCGAGGCCGAAGTGCAGCGTCGACTGGTCTCCGATGTGCGCCAGCGCCTGCTCACCAAGCATGCCGAGCCGGATCTCATCGTGCTGCTGGACGGCACGAGTCTTGCGGGACGCTGGTCACCAGAAAAAATCGCCGGGCGTGAGCAGTTATGGTCGCAGATGGTCGAAGGTCTGGCCTCTGAAGTGATTGTGGCTGTACGCAAAGAATCCACACGCGCAATGCCTCCGGTATCGTAATGTTCATGAAGTTTTCGTCTCTTGTGCCCGCTCTTTTTTCCAGAACCAAAACTGCCAGCTCCTCTGACCGACAGTCGGCGGAGCTGAATGTGCGTGATGCCTCAGACATCGTCACGCTGAGCCTCATTTCGCACACGAACGCAGGCAAAACGACGCTGGCCCGCACGCTGCTGCGTCGTGATGTGGGGGAGGTGAAGGATGCGCCGCATGTCACCCTTTTCAATGAATCGCACACGCTTCTCGAAACAGGCGGCTTCATGCTGCGGCTGTGGGACACCCCGGGCTTTGGCGACAGCGCCCGGTTGTTGAAGCGCCTTCAACGCGAGCGCAGTCCGGTGCTGTGGTTTCTATCGCAGACCTGGGACCGCATCACCGACCGGCCCTTGTGGTGCAGCCAGCAGGCGCTGAAAAATGTGCGCGATGAAGCGGACGTGGTGCTCTATCTCGTCAATGCCGCCGAACCGCCCGAGGCTGCCGCCTACATCGGGCCTGAAATGGAAATCCTCAGCTGGGTGGAAAAACCCGTGGTCGTGCTGCTGAATCAGACCGGGCTTCCGGGCAGTTCATCCATGGAAGCTGCGGAGCTGGAATCCTGGCGGACACATTTGAAGCAGTTTGAGATCGTGCGCGAAGTGCTGACGCTGGATGCCTTTGCCCGCTGCTGGGTGCAGGAGGACATCCTTATGGATTCGCTGTCACCGCTGATGCAGGGCTCCAAAATTCCGACCTTCCTGCAGATCAAACGTGCCTGGGCGCAGCGCAATGTGGAGGTGTTTCAAGCTTCGGTGCGCCTGATCTCAGAGCAGCTCACCGCAGCGCTGTTTGACGGCGTGGATGTGCGCTCTGAAACGCTGCTGGAACGAGTGGGATGGCAGCGCGATGACCTGAACCGCGAGTACAATGACGCGCGCCAAAAACTGGCGACACAGCTCGCGGACCGCACTGAGCAGACGACCAACAATTTGATCGAAGCCCATGGTCTGAAAGGTCAGGCCGGACATGAACTCAACCAGATCGCGCGCGAGCATTTTCATCTCCCTCAGGCCGTGTCTGAAAACATCTGGGGTGTGCTGGGCAGTTTCGCCGGTGGTGCCATGGGAGGACTCATAGCCGACCTTAAACTGGGCGGCATGACCTTCGGCGGTGGCGCGCTACTGGGCGGCCTTGCCTCCGGCATTGGTGCCTATGCTTTGATCCGCAGCTACAATCTCGTGCGTGGCAGCGACCAGCGACTTCGCTGGTCACGTGAGCATTTTCGTGAGCAGGTCAAACTGGCCTTTCTCACCTATCTGGCCATCTGCCATTTTGGCCGAGGTCGCGGTGAATGGAAGGAAAGCGCGCAGCCGCAGCACTGGCAGGAGGTCGTGGATGCAGTGACCGATCTGCACTCCGATGCGCTAGATCATCTGTGGAAATCCGGCGTGCAAAAAGACACCCAACCTGCCACACTTTCCCGCCAGTCCCGTCAGCTCACAGGAGACTGCATGGTGGCACTGCTGGAGCGGCTGTATCCGGGTGTTGATCCTGCTTCGTGGCGGGCTTGAGATTCGTGCTCATGCAAACGGCGTTCCAGTCGTGACTGGAAGCTCTGCCAGCAGCGCACGGCGCGGGAGCGGAAGTCGGCGGGGGAGACATTCAAACTGCGCATGCAGTCGCGGTGATCCCAGGAGACGACGCAGGCAGTCGCGAAATGGATGGCCTGGAACTGCCAGCGCCAGAGACGCTGCATGGCAGGGGTAAGTGTCTTCAGACGTTCGAACAAGAAATCGCGCTGGAAGGAGAGATGGCCCATCTCATCGCGCAGGAGTTTTTTGGCAACCGTTTGCACGACGGGATCGCTGCAACGCAGAGAGAGCAGGCCGAAATAAACTTCGGCGATGAGCTCAGCAGTGAGCAGCACCTGGATGTTGAACTCGAGGTTCACCAGATCGCGCATCCAGCGGAAGATGGAATTGGTCCATTGCTTTTGCAGCAAGGTGCCGCGCAGATGCGTGACGGTGCGCGCAAGCAGTGCGGCGTGGCTTTGTTCTTCGGCAACGAAGAGGTCCACGGCACGCTGATACCCCTTCAGATTATCCAGCGAAGAGATGCTGCGCGTGTAGCGGCGCAAACGCGTGCCTCCACCGCTTTCCCCCAGCTGGAAAATGGCGAGGGAGCGGGCAAGGGAGCTGCGCAGATGCTCGGGCAGATCACATGCGGTGTCCGGCAGTTGCAGTTCATGATTGAGGCGGGTGTTGGCTTCGAAGTGGCTGATCCAATGTTGGGTGTTCATAAGGATGGTTGGTTTGTGGGTTAGGCGGCGTGGAGCATGGAGCGGAGGAATTCGTGGACAGGGTTGCTGCGCATTTCGGCGGCGATCTGGCGGAGGCGTTGCATGACGGCATCGACTGTTTCATCGAGGGTGGAGGTGCCTGCGGTGACGCCCACGTTGCGGGCTTTGCCAAACCAGGCGGGATCGATTTCTCCGGGGCCTTCGATCTGGATCGCAGGCACGCCGTGTGCGGTGGCTTTTTGCACGAGCTGCTGCGTGTTGTTGCTGTTGCGCCCACCGATGACGACGATGTGATCGCAGTCGCGCAGCAGATCATCCAGTGCCGTCTGGCGTTGCTTGGTAGGATGACAGATCGTGTCGACGAAACGCACTTCGGAGCTGCAATGCCGACGCTTGATCGCATCCACCAGACGCAGGGCGAGTTCGATCGGCTGCGTGGTTTGTGAAACGATGCCGAGCCGTGGGTGAGCTGGCACAAGATGAAGGTCCGCTTCTTCAAGAACAACAACGGTGGAAGGGAAATCGCCGATGAGTCCACGCACCTCGACGTGCTGACTCTGGCCGATGACGACGGGCTGGTAGCCTTCGTTCACCAGCATGGCGAGAGCGTGATGCGCCTTCTTCACAAGTGGGCAGGTGGTGTCGATGACTGTGTGTCCGGCGTTTTGCCAAGCCTGTCGATGTCGGTCTGAAGCACCATGAGCGGTGATGGCAACCTGCTGCGTGCTGGCGCTGTTTAAATCATCGAGCTCACCGCGCTGTGCACCAAGGGTGGCAAGATGGCGATCGACCAATGGATTGTGAACGAGCTGACCGAGGATGGTGAGCGGCGCGCGCTGGGCGGCTGCGTGGGTGGTGCGCAGGGCGTCGCGGACGCCGAAGCACATGCCGTGATGTTGAGCGAGGATGATGTTCATGATGGTGTTAGCTTTGTGGGACAAAGTGAATGGGCAAAAAGCGGCGAGTCAGGTCTGCTGAGCGGCTTTGATGATCTCGCCGAGCACTTCGACGTAATCTTTAAAGGCCGTGCGTCCGGCGGGGGTGAGTTCGTAGCTGGTGCGCGGACGGTTGCCGGATTCATCGCGGTTTTCCTTGATGTATCCTGCCGTGCCGAGGGTGCGGAGATGGGAGATGAGATTGCCGTCGCTCATGCTGAGTTCTGCCTTGAGGTCCTGAAAGGCCCATTGGCCGCGTGTGGAGAGCAGCGTCATGATGGAGAGGCGGCCCTTTTCGTGAATGAGCTTGTCGATTTGATCGAAGTCGATCATTACGGCTGCACCTCCGCAGGTTGGGTGCTGAGAAACACGGCCAGGGCATAAACGACATGCAGCAGGCCGAAGGTGAGCCCCATGACGAGAGAAGCTGGGCCAAGGTCACTGGAGAGCAGGCGCACATCGCTGCAAGCAGCCCAGCCGAAGAAGGTGAGCAGACCCGTGATCACAAAGGCCCACCCAAGGCGAACCAAAGAACGAGGCGAAAAGCTGGCGGTGCTGAGCAGGGCCAGACCGTAGCATAGCGCCCAGATGAGTGCGGCGAGGGTGAGATTGTGCAGGAACACGATCAAACCAATGCCCACACTGCCGCCAACAAGCAATGGCGGCACGAAAGCGCGCAAGGCCATGCGCATGCCGGCGGAGACGAAGGGCTGGTTGCGACGTTTGGCCTCTTTGGCGAGCAGGAAGACATTCAAGGCGGAGGCGATGGCGAGAATGATGAGCCAGGTTTCCAGGAAGCACATGTCACACATCACGGCGTCGCCTTGCATTTTCACGGCGTGCCATACCGGCCATCCGGAGGCGACGAGCGCCAGCACACCGCCAGTGAGCGCCGCAGGAGCAGAGACGGCGCGGTAGATATGCGCCTTTTCCATCAGTGAACGAATGATGCGGAGATTCTCCAAGGCGGCTTCGGTCGTGCTCATGCGAGTCACTTTGCGCGCCAAAGTGAATGGCGCAAGTGAAACTTTGCGCCGCAAAGTGATGATTCTGCGGATCGACACGAAACAGGCTTGGCAGTTCTATATAATTACCATAAGTTAAGAGAAGTGAATCAATCCGCGTCAGTTTTGCGCAAAACGATACACCACTTTCGGCGAAGTTGGTGCGCAGGCGTGCTGTCTGCGGCCATTCTTCTGCCTGGAATGGCAGAGGGCGCAGATCCCACGGCAGAGCAGCAGTACATGCTTGAACTGACCAATCGCTTTCGCAGTGATCCCCAGGGGGAGCTGGCCAAGCTGGTCAATTTTTCCTCTCCAGGATTGTGGGCTGCCTCCAAGTCGAACGATCCGAGCATCGCCTACGCACTGAACTTCTTTGGCACCAGCGCCTCAGATTTGGCCACGCAGTTTTCGACTCTCACTGCGGCTCCTCCGCTGGCATGGAGCAGCGCTTTGAATGTCTCGGCCACCAGCTATTCGAACCTGATGGTGACTTCCGATCAGCAGTCACACACGCTGGACGCGAACAGCCTGGACCAGCGCATCATCAACGGCGGCTACAGCGCCAACTGGTTGAATGCCGGCGAGAATCTTTTTGCCTCGGCTCAGTCTCCCTTTCATTCGCATGCCGCATTCGTGGTCGACTGGGGGGATGGTAATGGTGCGACGGCCGGTTATGGCAACGGCATTCAGAACCCGGCCGGACACCGCGATCTCCTTCTCGATGC
Source organism: Verrucomicrobiota bacterium (assembly GCA_026397715.1). GTDB lineage: Bacteria > Verrucomicrobiota > Verrucomicrobiia > Verrucomicrobiales > Verrucomicrobiaceae > Prosthecobacter. The sequence goes on along the minus strand of JAPLUN010000375.1, from coordinate 16,126 downwards.
AAGCATGAAGGAAATCGGCATCGGCTTCCAAGACATCTCGATTCCGGGGAGCAATGCCACCGCCATCGGGCCGTACGTCATCACCGAGCATCTGGCCTCGCAGTTTCGCTACGATGGCATCAACTACTTTTCAGATGCCATCCTGACAGGCTCGGTTTATCAGGACACCATCCTGGCAGACGCCTTTTACACGCCCGGAGAAGGACTGGCTGGTGAGGCGATCAATGTTTACAACGACACCACCGGCATCCTCGTTGCCAGTGGATTCAGCAATAGTGCCGGCGGTTTCAATATCGCGCTCACCGGCCTGACCAATGGTGTTGTCTATCGTGTGGAAGCCCCCGACACCGGCCTTGCTGCCAAGACTTTCACGCTCACTGAGCATACAGACGACTATGGTGTGCCCGTGGTCGTGTATGACAATGTCTACGAGTCATTCGTCGTTGTTCCTGAGCCGGGAAGCCTGCTGCTGTGCCTTGTCGCAGGCCTGTCGCTGCTTGGCTTCCGCTCACGTCATCAAATTTGTTGATTCACCATGAGATCCATCGCCCTCCTGCTCCTGTCCGTTGCATCCATCCTGGCACAGACTGCATCTGCACCGCTTGCCACGGAGATTCGTGCGATCATTGACGAATACGAAAACTCGGTGCGTGCCAATACACAGAAGCTCATCGCCGCTGCCACCGAGGAGGAGAAGAACAAGTTTCGCGCCAGCATTCCCAGTGCCGGACCCTATGCCACCAAGATGCTGAAACTGGTGCAGGCAAACCTCGATCAGCCGGATGTGGTGAAAGGGGTGAACTGGCTCGTGACGGGCGCTGCGGGTTTTCCCGAAGGGCAGGAAGCGCTGAAGATGCTCGGCACCACCTTTGCAGATCGCGCGGGCATCGCTGAAGCGGTGAAGCAGCTCGAATACCACGGCCTGCCAGCCGAGCCGGTGTTGAAGGCTGTGATCGAAAAGAACACGCACCGGGACGAAAAAGCCGCCGCGCTCTATGCCCTGGGGGCCATCCACTTTAAAAACTTCGACGCCTCTGCTGACCGTGATTCCGCCGCCGCTTCAAAGAGCAAGGCGCTTGAGTGTTTTCAGCAGCTCTACGCCGATTATGAGGACGTCACCATCCAGGGCTTCAAGCTCTCGGATTCTGTCGCCAAAATGTTCTTTGAGATGACCAGCCTGCAGGTCGGCTGTGAAGCACCGGAAATCGAGGGCAAGGACGCCGATGGCGTGAGCTTCAAGCTCAGCGACTACCGTGGCAAATACGTCATCGTCATCTTCTGGGGCGGCTGGTGCCATGCCTGCCACGGCACTCTGCCACTGATGAACCAGGCCGCCGCGCAGCTCAAAGACAAGAACGCCGTCGTGATCGGTGTGAACACCGACATCGAAACCGAGGCCAAGAAAGCGCTCGCCGATTACAAGGTCAGCTTCCGCAACTTGCTCGACAACACCAGCAGCGGCCCCAACACCACGCTCTACAACCTTCGCAACTTCCCCACGCTGTATCTCATCGACCCCAAGGGCCTGATCGCGATCAAGAATGGCTCTCTGGATGCGATGCTGGCACAGATCACCGCTGCCAAATAGGCGGCGGTCGGGGCAGGGTAGATCTCCCTAATAGTGCCAAACGAGGGTTGGGTTACCTCAACTTTTCGGCTGTCTAAATGGTTTGGAAGTATTAAAAACTTGCCATTTCTATGAAAAACCATAATTATACGGTATTATAAGGCCGAATTTAGGCGCTCCGTCCTCATGCTTCCACTCATCGATCAGATCCTCAAAGACTCGGGTTGTGCCGATCTTCCTGCTGTGCGGCAGGCGGTGGAGGAGGCGTGCTTCAATCAAACCTCCTTTGTGGATGCGGTGCTGGATTGTGAGGGCGTGCGCGAGCGTGATTTCCTGACGGCCCTGGCCAAGACTCTCAGTCTGCCGTGGTGGGAGCCCAAGGATGAAGATCAGCCCACAGAGCAGGGGATGCGCCGCATGCTGCCGGCGGAGATCGCTCTGCGTCATCGCTTGTTGCCCGTTTTCACTGAAGAAACAAAAAACGATGACGGCTCGGAGACGGAGCGCACGCTTCACATCGCCACGTTTGATCCCCTCAGTCTTGTGGCGCATCAGCGTGTGGCCGCGAGTCTGTCGATGCCGGTCGTCTGGCATGTGGGGCAGCGCACCCGCATTGTCGAAGGCCTGCAAAAGCTCTATGGCCTCGGCGCAGACACGTTTGAAAAAATCCTGCGCGGTCGTGCCGACTGGGGCGCGGAAGATTTGAAGGATGAAGTCACCGTGCTCGATGAACCCGAGGACGAAGAGGCCTCTGTGGTTCGCTTCGTGAATCAAATCATCCGTCGTGGCCTCGAACAACGCGCCACGGACATCCACGTGGAGCCGCAGCAGGACCGCCTGCGCATTCGCTACCGCATTGACGGTCGTCTCGAAGAACTGCCAGTGCCGGAGAATATCAAGTCACTGCAGGCTTCCGTAATCGCCCGCCTCAAGATCATGGCGCGTCTCGACATCGCCGAGAAGCGTCTCCCGCAAGATGGCCGCATCAATCTTGAACTCGACGGCCTCGCCATCGACGTGCGTGTCGCCACCATCCCCTCGGTCGAAGGCGAAAGCATCAGCCTGCGTCTCCTCGCCCAGCAGCAGGTCACCGTGAACCGCCTCGGCCTGACCGACAACATTCGTCCTGTCGTCGATGAACTGCTGAAGCTGCCCAACGGCATCATTCTCATTACTGGCCCGACAGGCAGCGGTAAATCCACTACGCTGTACGCCTTCCTCACCGATCTCAATCAAACGCATCGCCGCATCGTCACCATCGAAGATCCCGTGGAGTACAAGATGCCCGGCATCGTGCAGATCGCCGTGAAGCCCGAGATCGGCCTCACCTTCGGTGCAGGACTGCGCAGCATTCTGCGTGGCGATCCGAATGTGGTGATGATCGGAGAAATGCGCGACCTCGAAACCACCGAGATCGCCGTGCGCGCCGCTCTCACCGGCCATCTCGTCTTCAGCACCCTTCACACGAATGACGCCATCGGCGGAATCACCCGTCTCATCGACATGGGCGTGGAGCCCTTCCTCGTCTCCAGTGCCGTGCGCGCCTTCTTCGCCCAGCGACTCGTGCGCAAACTCTGCCCCGTGTGCAAAACACCCACCGAGGTGGAGGAGAGCTATCTCAAGTCCATCGGCTTTCCGTCCCATCTGTCCGGCAAAATCATGCGTGCCGTGGGCTGTGAAGCCTGCCGTGGCAGCGGCTTCCAGGGCCGCCTCTCCATCTATGAAGTCTGTCTCGTTACACACGCGTTGCAGCATCTCATCAACAGCCGTGCGCATCCTGCCGAGTTTCACAAGCAGGCTCTCAAGGATGGTTACATCCCCATGCGTGGCTATGGCTTCCAGAAAGTGCTCAGTGGTGAAACCACCATCGAGGAAGTCCTCAGCGTCACCGCCGCCAGCGATCGCAACCACGCGCCGCAGACGACCTCCATGCCTTCTACTCGTTTAGCTGCCTAACCCATGCCCACCTTCGTTTACAGCGCTCACGGTCCTTCCGGTCTCATCACCGGGGAGCTGTCTGCGTCGGATCGCAGCGAGGCGTTTGCATTGCTCGGAAAAAAGAAAATTCAGCCCATCAAACTCGAAGCCGCAGGTGACGTCAAGACATCCGCAAGTACTGCCGCCAAGGCCAAGCAGAGTGCAGCGGCTGCCGAAACCATCCCGGGTGGTCCCATCAAGCTCAAGCTGCCTCAGGTAGTGCTCTTCATTGAAGAGCTCTCCGACCTCGTAGGTGCAGGCATCCAGCTTGAGCCGGCGCTCGCCACCATGGAACGCCGCCGTGAACTCTCCGGCATCAAAACACTCGCAACGGTCTTGCGCAGCAAAGTGCGCGATGGCATGGCGTTCTCGAAGGCCATTGCGGCCACGAGTCCCAGCTTCGGCAAGCTCTTCTGCGCTCTCGTCTCGGCGGGTGAAGCCAGCGGTTCGCTGAGCACCATATTGAAGCGTCAGGCACAGTACATGCGCTCCTTGCAGGCGCTGAAGTCCAAGGTGCTCTCCGCGCTGCTCTATCCCGCGTTTCTCATCGTCGCCGCTGTTGCCGTCACCCTGCTGTTCGTCGTCTATCTTATTCCGAAGCTCACGGAGATGCTCGACTCGACCGGCGGCTCGCTGCCCTTGGCAGCGCAGATCATCCTGAAGATCAGTGACACCTTCAAGGCCACCTGGTGGATGGTCATCCTCGGCGGCATCGCCACCTACATTCTCGGCAAAGCGTGGGTCTCTCGTCCCGAGTCGGCCATTCCCTGGGCGCATTTTAAACTTCGCCTTCCGCTCTTCGGCGGCATCTTCCGCGCACGATTCTATGTCCAGTTTCTGGAGACGATGGCCAACCTTCTCGGAAACGGACTCACCATCGTGCAAGCCATGCAACTGACTCATCAGGCCATCGACAATCCTTACCTCCAGCAGGGCTTCGAAAGCGTCATGCGCAATGTGGGTGAAGGTGTCGCGCTTTCCCGTGCGCTGGACCGTAGTGCTCAGTTCCCCCCGCTGCTCATCGACATGGTGAACGTGGGCGAGCAAACCGGAGACATGCCTGCTGCTCTCGAACGCGCCGCCGAGCGCTTCGACCGTGAGCTCAGCAAGAAGATTGACACACTCGCCGCGCTCATCCAGCCCCTCATCGTCTGCCTCATGGCGGGCATGGTCGGCCTCATGGCCTACCTCATGATGACCACCATCTTCCAGACCATTTCCAGCATCAACAAATAGCCGCCCGGTTCTCATCCACACATCCTCATGAAACACACCCAAACCCAACCACGCCTCCCGACGTCCGGCTTCACCCTCGTCGAGATGATCCTCGTGCTCGCCATCGTGGCGCTCCTTGTGGGCGCGGCCATCGTCAATTTTGGCGGTGTTCTTGAAGGCGGCAAAAAAACCACCGCAAAGGGCAACATCAGCAGCATCAGCTCGGCCCTGCGTGCATATGAAGTGGACAACATGTTCCTGCCCACCACCGAACAAGGACTCTCATCTCTGGTTGAAAAACCCACCAGCCGCCCTGCTCCGCAAAGCTGGAGTCCGAAGCTCAAGAAGCTGCCCATCGACCCTTGGGGCAATGCCTATCACTACCGCCGCCCTGGCGTGAAGGACAAGACCGGCTTCGACGTCTACTCGGCCGGACCGGATGGCGTCGCAGACAACGCGGATGACATCGGTAGCTGGGATCAGTGAAAGTAACGAACGAGTAAACTAAAGTGACGAATTTCAGAAACATCACGAATTCTACGCCTGCCTCGCTGAAAGCTCAGCGCGGCATTCGTCATTCGTCATTCTGCATTCGTCATTCCCGCACATCGGGCTTCACCCTGCTGGAGATCATCGTCGCAATGTCGATCACTCTGCTGATCATTGGCATTGCCACCGTCAGCATCTCCGGTGTGCGCGCTGAAGACAAGCTGCGGCGTGCGGCGGCCATGATCGAAACCACCGCCCGTCAAAACATGCTGCAGGCGCTCAACAGCCAGCAGACAATACGCATGGAGCTTTCCGCCGGTGCGTTTGGCACGAGCGATGAGTTCAGCGGCATGCTGCAGGTTCGTCGCTATGGCGAAGCAGCCTTCCGCAAGCCGAAACGCGGCGAAGCCTGGGAGTTCAGTCCCAGCGGCATTTGTGAACCCATCGAGGTTCGTATCAGCGGCCCTGCGGGGCAGATCGAGATCGGTTTCGATCCGCTCACCGCCTGTGCGAAACGCAAATCCGTTCAGGTCAAAGGATGAAACACACCCGCACATCCTCATCAGCGCATGGTTTCGCCTTGTTCGAAATCATTCTCGCCCTCGCCTTGTTCTCCCTCGTCGCCGTCAGCATGACGCGTGCGATTGAGGAGATCGCCAAGGCCTCCACCTCCGCGCGTCAGGAGGCGCAGGTTCTGCGTGTGCTGGAGTCTGTGCTGGCCGAAGTGGCGCATCAGCCCGAGTTCAAGGCAGCCAGCATCTCCTTCAATCCAACCGCTGATCACATCGACGCCAGTGCCACGATCGAGAAGGTTGAACTCATCAACAAAGACAAGGTCAAGCTCGACCACATGTTTCGCATCCGCGCCGAAGCATGGATCAATGACGGGCGCACGCGGCGCATGAAACGCAGCATGGAAACCTATGTGTATTCGCCCCACAGTCCGATCTAAGGCCGCGTTCACGCTGCTCGAAGTCATCATGGCCATGGCGCTCATCGGCTTCATCCTGAGCGCCGTCTATGGCGTGGCCAATGGCGCCATGCAGCTGGGCAAATCCATGAGCACCGCTCGCGTGGCCGAGACCCGCATCAGCAACTTCGTCACCCAGTGGCGCGACTATCTGGAAACCATGGACCCCGGCATCCAGCTCAGCGCCGGGCTGGAAAAAGTCGCGCGCGGTGCCTCGGGAAATATGTTCATCGCCGGAGGCCTCATGCCCTTCGCCTGGGAGCGTCATTTGAAGCTCGCTGATGCCGTTGAGTTTGGCGTCGTGCGCAATCGGGAGACCAAAGACCTGAGCCTCGTGGTGCGTCATTTCAAGCTCAACCCCAAGGCCCGCACGCCGGGAGAATACAACCTCATCGCCGAACTGCCGATCCTCGACGGGCTCAAGCAGATGCAGTGGCAGTTCTATGAGCCGGAGGAAAAGAAATGGTACACCAGCTGGGATCCGAAAAAACGCCCGCAGCCGCCGCTCTTCATGAAGCTCAAGTTTGCCTTCACCGCCGACCCGCGTGAGCACGAGTACACCTTTTGGATCGCGAACGACCTGGCTCAGGTCAGCGTGCCGCAGGCACCACCGCCGCAATGACCATTGAACCTCCAAAGACCGAAGACGGAATGATGGGCAGTGCTGCCCGTCAGGAAGTCCACGCTCGTCGTTCGGGCTTCGTCATTCCTTCGTCTTGCACTCTTCGTCAGGCGTCCTTGCAGCGCGGCTCCGCACTCATCGTGGTGTTCTGGATGATCGCGATTCTCGGAATGGTCTTGTTTGCAGGAGCGAAGTCTCTGCAGGCTGACTCGCAGTACACGCGCATGATGCGCGGGCGTATTTTTGCCAAACGTTATGCGGAAATGGGCCTTGAGGTGGCGCGTCATCCCGTCATGCGGGAGGACGATCCGTTGCTGCACTTCAATTCAGACGATGGCGGCGGCTACAATGTCAAGCTCGTGGCCGAAGAGGCACGGCTGAACGCCAACCATCTTATTCAGACCGGTGACAAGGTGTTGCTGCGCCGGCTGTTCACCAGCTGGGGCTTCAAGGAGCAGTTTGTCTCCGCCTTGTGCGATGCTCTGACAGACTGGGTCGATGCTGATCAGAATGTCAGCCTCAATGGCGCTGAAAAGCGCGACTACGAAAAGATGGGCTTCGAGGGCCTGCCGTTCAACCGTCCGTTCAAAGAAGTCGAAGAGATGCTGCTGGTTCGCGGCATGGACATCGTCAACGTCGAGCGGCCCGACTGGCGCGAGTGGTTCACCGTTTTTGGCGATGGCCGCGTGGATATTAATGACGCCCGTCCTGAGCTCATAGCGCTGCTGGCAGATCTGCCGCTGGAGCGCATTCAGCCGCTGCTCACGCTGCGTTCCGGTCGCGATGGCGCTCTGCATACGCAGGATGATGTGCGGCTCAGCAGCGTGCCCCAGGTGGCGCAGTTGCTGGGCGTCTATCAGCCGCAGATCCTTCAGCAGCTCACTCAATGGATTCAATTCGCCGGTCCCATTCGCCGCATCGAAAGCGTCGGTTCGCTCGGCCCTTTGCAACGCAAACTCATCCTCATCACGCAGGACGGCAAGGCCGTCTGGCGTGGTGAAATCCCCGCCCATGGCAAAAACACGTAAACCTCCCTGCGAGCTGCTGCTCCCCGGCGCACAAGTCTGGCAAAGCTGGATGGGTGCGGAGGGCGCTTCATGCCTGCTGCATGCAGAACAAAACGCCGAAGGTGCCAGATTTGGCAAAGACGCCCAGCGTCGGGTTCTCGCACTTCCCGCCGTTCATTTCTGGGCCCTGCCCGCCTGGCTCAAGGGTCAGCCCGAGCATTTGCGCAGCATGGCGTTGCTGCATCTCGAACGCATGGGCATCAAGGCCGAGGATGAAGAGTCCACTGTTCAGGTGCGCAACATGCAGGGGAAGGAAGGTGCATACCTCACACGCATCCTTGCACTCAAGGACCTGCCGACACCACTCACCGAAACCGCACGGCTGCCTGATGAAGTCACTCTGCATGCACTGTGCTATCCGATGGTGCAAAACAGCCTCACGATTTTCCGTGAACTGGGTCGCCTTATCGTCGCAATCACCAGCGGGTCGCAGTTGGTCTATTGTACACCGCTTTCCGCGAACAAGCTCGATGTCAATGCACTCGCAGAGCTCAACAACATCTGCCTCCAGCTCGGCTTTCAGGGCGTGCTTGGCAGGCTCGAAAGCATTGTGCTGTGGATTGACGAGGGCGACATCACGCAGATCCAGCGCGTCACCGGTTTGGCAGCCTATCGCTGCGACATGCCTGCACCCACGATGCCGGAGCGTGGCTCCAGTCTGCTCATGCCGCAGGATGTCACTGCCGAGCGTCAAAGCCAGACGCGCCGCTCCAAGACGCGCTTCATGGCGCTGGCAGCTGGAACGGTGATCGCCGCGGCCATTGCAATCGTCGCCACGCTTACTTCACTGGCCTTGCAGGAGCGCAACCTTCTGCGTGAAAAAGTCGCTGTTCTCACGCCGCGTGCCTCGCGTGTCATGGACCACAAAAAGGCATGGCAGGAGGTCGCGCCTGCCGTGGATCCCACCACATGGCCGCAGCAAATCCTGCTGCACCTCATGGAGCCTGAATCATCCAAGGAAGTTTCCATCACACATTGGGAATGGACACCGGAGCGTATGAGTCTGCGTGGGCGCATGCCGGACGCTTCCCTGGCGTTCAAGTACACCCAGGAACTCAAGTCGATCGAAGCGCTGGCTCCTTTCGCCTTGAACGGCCCGCCGCCAGCCTTTGCCAGCGACGGCAGCGCCAGCTTTGAGATGAAGGGAGGGCCGGGCGAATGAAGAAGAGTGAGAAAGTGCTGCTCGGCGTATTCGCCTTCCTGTTCCTCGCCATCATCGGCGGTGGCGGGCTCATGTACGCCTTCAACAACTACACGGCCATCCGCGAGGAGAACGACACCCTGCGCGACCGTCTCGCCGATATGAACCTCGCCATCTCACAGGGCGCTGATTGGGCGGACAAGTACGGCTGGCTTGAAGAGCGCTGTCCAAACTTCACCAGCCGGCAGGAGGCTTCTGCCAAGCTGCTGGAACTCATCACCGGCGAGGCGGAAAAAAAAGGCATCGGCATCGGCGGCAAGGAATTCATCGAAGCCGCACGCGTGCTCGGGCCTGACGGTCTGCCGCTTGAGGAAAACCTCGGCTACTTTGACAAGGCCACCGTCAAGATCACACTCGCAGGCATTCAGGAGCAGGCATTCTTCGGTTGGCTTCATGCACTGCAGCAGCCGCAGAGCTTCCTCGGCATCACCCGCATGCAGATCAATCCCAGCGGCACCAACAAGACCATCAACGCCGAAGTCGAGTTCACCCAGTTCTACCGTGAGAAATCGGCACCCAAGGTCAGCAAAGCAAACTAGCCATGAAACTTTCAACGTTTTCATTCTCACTGCTTGGGCTGGCGATGTTTGCCTCTCACGCATCTTCCCAGGAGCCACAGAAAAAAGACGCCACCCCCGTGCCGTTTCCAAAACTGCAGCACTTTGCTCCACTGTGGGAGCGTTCCATCTTCACCACCAAGGACCTGCCTTCACCCGATGCACCGACAGGGCCGAACTTCGCCGACAACCTCAGCCTTTCCGGCATCTATGAGATCGATGGTGGAGTCGTCGCCGTGCTGGTGGACCGCACCACCTCTCAAGTCATGGAGGCGCGCATCGGTTCGGAAAACGAAATGGGCATCAAGATACGCGCGGTCAAACCCGGCGAGAGCGTGGACAAGACACGCATTCAATTGCAAAAGGGAGATCAGGCCGGCTGGATCAGTTTTGCCGATCTCTCCGCCGCTCCGCCAGTTGAGGTCAGGAGTGCCATTCCCTCTCAGCAGTCTGCCGCACCGAATCAAGGCCGCGGCATGCCCCAGCGTCAAAACATGAACACTCCGCCTGTGCAGACAGGCCTGCCGCCCAATCCGATTCTTCCCCCGCCATCCGCGCCGATCCCCGGTGCTGCGCCCAAACCCGCTGCGCCACGGATCAATGATGTGCCTTTACCTCCGCCTTAAGGGACAGCCATAGCCGCATGTCATGGCTTGCCAAATGGTTGAGCCATGGAGAAGAGTGACGTCATGCCCTACGTCCCAGGTCTCCGCAGTTGCTACGCCAAGGTCGGCCGCCTTATCTATTTTGGTCGCATGCTCGACAAGATCCGTCTGCACGCTGCAGCCAAACTTCCGGCCGATTACACGGCGCAGCTGGGTGACACGCAGTATTACACTCTCGACGGCCGTTGCTGCCGTTTCCTCGGAGTCCCTTATGCAACGCTCCACACACGCGTCCTCGAAGGCGGAAGCGACGAGGACATTCTGAACTGGGTGCATGCCCGCGGCACTGTCCGCACCGATGAGGAGTGTCACATGTGGAACCGCTTCATCGCCAAACTCGGCTGGCGTGATGAACGCTCCGCCGTGCTCCCCCAGCGCATTCAAGACAGCGGCCTCACCGGCAAGCCCATCGAGACCCTGATCGACCACATCGAGTATGATGAAGGCCGCGATCCGGTGGGAGCGCGCGCGTGGGAAAATATTTGAATAGCGAAGGGGCTTGCTTCTCCACCGAGATTGAATAAAACAGCCCAATAATTCGGGGGTGTGCCGCTTTAAAAGTTTAGAGAAACATTGCATCAAGCCTCTCGATTTTATAGCTCCACAGTAACCATGAACTTCATTCGTCCTCATCACTTTCGGTCATGCTTGCTGCTCCTGATTGCCAACCTCGTGGTGGCCACTGCCGCGTTTTCTCAGAACCTTCAGCAGATTAAGAATGCCCTGGGCTGGGCGGATAGGTGGGGAAACTTCAGCATCTGGTTTGATTTTGACGAGGACATGAAGATCGGCGGCCCCGACGATTCGGCCCAGCTTCCGGTACGGCTTCAGTTTTGCAGCGAGCAGCGTTTTGTCGGGCAGGGGATCGGCGGCGAAGGCTGGTGGTTTCCGCTGCTTGAAAGCCGGGTCAAAAAATTAAACGAGACCAGCGTGAGACTTTACACACTGAGCGGCAACAGTGAAACCCTGTACATGGATGCCAAAGACAGCAGTCTGTACGCCACGAAGGACCGGCAGTGGAAGGGCCGGATCAAGGCGGATCATTTCGAAGTCACAGACGACGCAGGTTGGACCTATGACTATTCGGATGGACGTTTGCTTGCCGCGCTTACCCACAAAGGTGACGTGCTTCGTTGGAGTCACACAGAAAGTAAAGCCACGGCCATTGAGTCGAAGCAGTTTGGTCGGCTGCTCTCGGCCTCTTACGATCCGAAAACCGGGATTGTTTCCCGCATTGACTACAACAAGTCCGAATCAATTTCCTTCAAGATCGGTACAAAGCCGCAGGTGACCACCGCTGCCGGTGGCTCGTCCGTCATCAGCACGGCGACTTCGATCATCGGTTTGACCAACAAGGCTGGTTACAACATGGACAGTGTCCTGGAGCGGGACTCGAAGAGCAAAATGATGAAGCTGACTGTGACGGAAAAGGACGGCGCCAAGGCTCAGACATCGCGCACCTTTCAGTGGGATCCGGCGACAGGCTGGCTTCAGAACGACGGAGACTTCACCTACACAGTCACTCCCAACAAGGACGGCAAAGAAGCATTCCCTTCGCTGGAACGCGAGAATGCCCGGGGTCAGAAAGAGAGCTACAAGTACGATACCCAAAAAATGGTGGCGGTGCATGCCAAGCTGGATGGTAGCACCATGACCTACCAGTATGTGAGCACGCCGGGGCCCGCTTTCGGAAAGCTCATGAAGTCTGTCCAAACACTGCCGAATGGGAATGTGAAAACCACCTATGAAGCCTCATATGATGCTTCCGGCAAAATCGCCAAACTTTTCACCGGTGGCTCAAATATCAAAACACTGACCGTCAGTTCCTGGGATCCTGCGGAGGCGGTCCCGCTGATCGCTCAATTCCAGACACCCGATAAAGAAGACCTCAACATAGCGGGTCCGAAGAATCTTCTTGTCGGGGCCGTGATAGGCGGTCGTCCTTTTGTCTACATGCATGATGAAAAGGGCACGATGACCGGCCGGCTCCACCTGTCCGAGTTCTTGAAGAAGAATCGCAAGATCAAACTTCCAGCCAATCCCCCCCAGTGGCTGCTCCTGGCACTGAAGGAGCCCAACCGCCAGTAAGCGGAGTGATCTTCACTCCCGCGTGATCGTCTCGTCCAGATTCAGCATCACACGGGCCACCGCCTGCCAGGCTTGAGCTTCAGTGGCGTTCGCATGACGTTCTGCGGCCAGCAGGCGCGTGAGAGCCTTTCGTTCGTTTTCGATCGGCGGGCGGGAGAGACAGAGCTGGCAGGCGTGAGAGATGCGGGCATCGTCGGTTTTGGCTTCCTTGATCAGGCGTGCAGCCAAAGCCTGCGCGAACTCCACATAGGCGCTGTCATTGAGCAGGGTGAGGGCCTGCAGCGGCGTGTTGCTGCGGATGCGGCGTGTGCAGGTGCTGAAGCCATCGGGAGCATCAAAGACACTCAGCGCAGGCGGCGGTGTGGCGCGGAAGATGAAGGTGTAAATTCCGCGCCGGTAACGGTCGCTGCCCTTGCTGAGCGGCCAGCCGCGTTTGACCTGCCCCAAGGACATGACGCCCTCAGGAATCGGTGGATAAACGGGCGCACCTCCCATCTTGGGTGAGAGCAGGCCGCTGGCGGCAAGGCAGACATCGCGCACGACTTCCGCATCCAGCCGCAGACGGTTCTGCCGCCAGAGCAGGTCATTGTTGGGATCAATGCGGGCTGATGAAGGCTGAATGGTGGAAGCCTGCTGATACGTCGCGCTTGTGACAATGAGTCGGTGCAGGTGCTTCAAACTCCAGCCGTGTTCCATGAAATCAACGGCGAGCCAGTCGAGCAGTTCGGGGTGGGTGGGCAGGCGGCCCATGGTGCCGAAATCATTTTCCGTCGAGACAAGGCCGCGTCCAAAGTACTGCTGCCACACGCGGTTCACGATCACGCGTGCAGTGAGCGGGTTCTTCGAATCAATGAGCCAGCGTGCAAGGGCGAGGCGGTCTGCCTTGGTTCCTTCGGGCAGAGGCGGCAGCACGGCGAGCACGCCGGGCAGAACTTCATCGGACGGCCGGGTGAAATCACCTTTGATGAAGAGCGTGGTTTTGCGCGGCTGCGGCAGTTCCTTCATCACCAGGGTCGTGGTGCCGTTTTTGAAGATGTTGTCGAGTTCAAGGTGCCGGTCGTAGAGCGGATTGAAGACGCTGTCAGACGTGCCGGTCATGGCTTTGAAAAGAATGCGCAGATCAGCGGCACCACGTTTGGCCGCGGGCTTGGCCAGGGACTTCAGCGCCTCGGCATCGACCAGTTTTTTGGACTGGTCACCCAAGGTCTTCTCCCATTCCTGCAGCACGGCGATTCTCGCCTTGATGTGCGCATCGATCTGCTTGAGCACCTGCGTGTGCTCGGCCTTCAACTTGTCGAGATCCTGCCCAGGATCAGGCACGGTCAGGGTTGGCTCGTCCTGGTTGTTGAGGAAGGCGAAGAGCTGATAGTACTCGCGCTGGCTGATCGGATCAAACTTGTGATCGTGGCACTGCGCGCAGCCGATGGTGAGTCCGAGCCAGACCGTGCCGGTGGTGGCCACGCGATCAAAGATGCTCTCGATGCGGAACTGCTCTTTGTCGATGCCGCCCTCCTGATTGATCTGTGTGTTGCGGTGGAAGCCTGTGGCGATGAGTTGCTCGCGCGAAGGTTTGGGAAGCATGTCACCCGCGAGTTGTTCCAGCGTGAACTGGTCGAAGGGCTTGTCCTGGTTCAAGGCGTTGACGACATAATCGCGATACGGCCACATGCTGCGCGGGGCGTCGATGCTGTACCCATTGCTGTCGCCGTAGCGCGCCTGATCAAGCCACCAGCGGCCCCAGCGTTCGCCATAGTGCTTCGACGCGAGCAGTTTTGTCACCAGCTCTTCACAGTTTGATTCCGGCTGTTTCAGGAAAGCTGCCACTTCAGCAGGCGTCGGCGGCAGGCCGGTAATGTCCAGATGGAGACGGCGAATGAGTGTGGCAGGTGCTGCAGGGGACGAGGGCTCCAGTCCCGCCTTGCTGAGGCTTGCGCGAATGAAAGCATCAATGGGATGCTTGCTGCCACTCTGCGGCAGCGGAGCTTTGAGCGGCGCAATGAACGCCCAGTGCCGGTCATCGCTTGGAGCTTCCTCAGCGGGCGAATGTGCGCCTTCACCAACCCACTGCTTGATGAGCGCGATCTGTGCAGAATCCAGCGGCCCGCGTTTGTAAGGCATCTGCGGGATTTCAGCGTGAGTCCCAGAGACGACCTGCACAAGAAGATCGGGCAGGGTGGCTCCATGTTTGCCGCCGGTGCGGGCAGCAGCGGCGGTGTCGAGCTTGAGCTGGGATTTCTGCGTGGTCGCACCGTGGCATTTCACGCAGTGCTGTTGCAGCAGTGGTTTGATCTGCGTGGTGTAGTCCACCGCCGCATGGCTGGTGGCAGTGCAGAGCAGGAATGTGATGAAGGTGCAGCGGAGCATTCGAAAAAGGAGAAGCAGGAAGGACAGAAGGTACGTTGGTGGGCAGGGGGCTTCTTCCGCCTTCTGGCAAACGCATCCACAAAAAAAGCCGCACTCGCGCGGGGCGGGTGCGGCCTTGATGACTGGCGGAAGTCAAAGAGTCAGACGGCTCAGGCGTCCTTCTTTTTCTTCGGGGTCAGTTCTTCCAGCGTGAGGGAGCCGTCGCTGTTCTTGTCCATCTTGCCAAAGCGCTCGGTGGCCTTGGCTTCGTCCTTCTTGGCATTCGGAGAAGCCATGAATTCTGCCTTGGAAACTTTGCCGTCTTTGTCGGTGTCGAGTTTCTTGATCATTTCCTCGGGATTCATCTTGGGCTTGCCCTTGTCGCCTTCTGGCTTCTTGGGGGCATCACCTTCAGCGGCGAAGGAGGTGACTGCGGAGAGTGCCAGGATGGCGAGGAGCGAGGTGATAATTTTCATGTGGGTCGATGTTGGGTTGTTGGTGTAAGAGCGTGGAATTCTGGAAGTCCCAGTCCTGCGCGTGCCGTGTTAAACGAGAAGCCGCCCATTTCGTTTCGATAAAAGATGGGGGTTTTTTATTATCTGTATCGGGGACCTCCCTGAAGCAGACATCAAAACGCCGCACTCGCGCGGGGCGGGTGCGGCGTGGTGACTTTTCAGGTCAGAGCGCGGATCAGGCGTCTTACTTCTTCTTCGCCACTGCAGTGAATTCTTCCTTGGAAAGGGAGCCGTCCTTGTCCTTGTCCTTTTTGGTGAATGAGGCCTCGGACTTGGCGGCGTCTTTGGAGCCCTTGAGGAACTCTTCCTTGGAGATCTTGCCGTCTTTATCAGCATCCTTCTTGGTGAACATTTCTTCCGGGCTCAGCTTTGGCTTGCCCTTGTCGCCTTCAGGTTTCTTGGGGGCGTCACCTTCAGCGGCAAAGGAGGTGACAGCGGAGAGCGCCAAAATGGCGAGGAATGAGGTAACAGCTTTCATAAGGATCAATGTTGGATTGTTGATGGAGAAGCGCTGGATTCTGGGATCTCCAGTCCGGTGCGTGCCGTTTTAAACGGAAAGGCTCTCATTCCATTTCAAAAATTCACAGAGGAATTTTTCGGCTGCGAATTTCCACAACGAATGCAGGTCACAGCAAACGCGCCGCTGCTTCCGCCAGGGGACTGCGTTCACCTTTGACCAGCGGAACGTGCGCCGCGAACGTCTGCCCGCGCATGCGCTGGCGCGTGTACACGAGGCCGTTGCTCCGACTGTCCACGTAGGGATTGTCGATCTGCGCCGGGTCACCGACGAGGACGAGCTTGGAGCCGCGAGACATGCGTGTGACGATGGTCTTGGCCTCCAGCGGCGTGA
>JAPLUN010000530.1 GCA_026397715.1 Verrucomicrobiota bacterium | reverse complement strand
CTCGCTTCGCTGCTGAACCCCCGGCTGTTCGCTGCCACGCAAACCCCGCATTTTGCGCCAAAGGCCAAACGCATCATCTGGCTCACGCAGGCGGGCGCGCCTTCGCAGCTGGATTTGTTCGATTACAAGCCGGGCCTCGCGTCTCAATTTGACAAGGACCTGCCCGGCTCTGTGCGCGGTGAGCAGCGCCTCACCGGCATGACCGCCGGGCAGAAGCGCTTTCCGATCGCACCGTCATTTTTCAAATTTCAGCAGCACGGTCAGTCAGGCTTGTGGCTGAGCGAGCTGCTGCCGCAGACGGCGAAGTTCGCAGATGATCTTTGCGTCATTCGCTCGCTACATACCGAGGCCATCAATCACGACCCCGCGATGACGCTTCTGCAAACCGGGCACCAAATCGGTGGCCGACCGTCCTTCGGCGCCTGGGCTTCCTACGGGCTCGGTTCGGAGAACGCCGACCTGCCCGCCTTTGTCGCCATGATTTCACGCCCCAGCGGCCCGACGAATGCGCAGCCGCTGCACGAGCGCATGTGGGGCTCTGGATTTTTGCCATCGCGCTATCAGGGCGTGCGTTTCAGCTCGGGCAAAGACCCCGTGCTCTTTCTGTCGAATCCACCCGGCATCACCAGCACGCGCCGCCGTGCGATGCTCGATGACGTCGCGGCGCTGAACCACCTGAAGCTCGCCGAGTATCAGGACCCCGAGACGCAGGCGCGCATCGACCAATACGAGATGGCCTTCCGCATGCAGTCCGCCGTGCCAGAGCTGGCCGATCTATCGAAGGAACCCGCGTCCATCTTCGAGCGCTACGGCCCCGAAGCGAAGAAGCCCGGAACGTATGCGGCGAACTGCATCCTCGCGCGCCGACTTGCCGAACGTGGCGTGCGCTTCATCCAACTCTATCATCGCGGCTGGGACCAGCACAACAACCTGCCCACTGGCATCAGGAGTCAGTGCCACGACACCGACCAGCCCACCGCCGCTCTGCTGGGTGAACTCAAAGAGCGCGGCATGCTAGAAGACACCCTCGTCATCTGGGGCGGCGAATTTGGCCGCTCCGTGTATTCCCAGGGCACACTGACGAAGGACAACTACGGTCGCGACCACCACCCGCGCTGCTACAGCGTCTGGATGGCGGGTGCCGGCGTGAAAGGCGGCCAAGTCTTCGGCGAGACGGACGACTTCAGCTACAACATCGTCAAAGACCCCGTACATATCCATGACCTCAACGCCACGGCGCTGCATCTTCTCGGCATCGACCACCTGCGCCTCACCTACCGCTTTCAGGGGCGCGACTACCGCCTGACGGATGTGCATGGCGAAATTGTGAAAGGAATCCTCGCATGAGAGATCGTCCAAAACGCGTATTCAATCTGCTAGAAACACACCGATGAAAAATGTCACCTTCACCACGCAGCGCTCCATCTCCCGAAGGGCCATGCTCAAGGGCGCTGGCATCACGCTCGCACTGCCTTGGCTTGATTCCATGTCGGCTGCGTTTGCGGCGGACCCGAAGCCGCCGATGCGCTTCATCGGCATCCTGAATTACTTCAGCTTCCATGCGCCGAACTTGTTCCCGAAAGAAGCCGGTGCCGACTACATCGCCACGCCCTACCTCGAAGGATTACAGCCGCACCGGAAGGAATTCACCATCATCTCCGGCCTCAATCATCCCGAGGTGCGCGACGGGCATGCATCGGACAAATCCTTCTTCACTGGTGCGCCGCATCCGGGCTCGCCTTCGTTCAAGAACACCGTCTCGCTCGATCAACTCGCCGCCGACCACATCGGCCGCGACACACGCTATGCCTCGCTGAATTTTTCCACGAGTGGTGCCTACAGTTGCAGCTACACGCGCAGCGGCGTGGCCATTCCGCCGGAAACGAGCGCCGCACGTGCGTTCGCCAAACTCTTCATCGATGGCACGCCTGCGGAGGTCGCAGAGGAAGTGGCGCGCGTGCAGGAGGGGCAGTCCATTCTTGATCGTGTGGCCGGTGAAGCGAAGCGATTGCAGCGCGATGTCAGCGCCGGCGACCGCGACAAGCTCGACCAGTATTTCACCAGCGTGCGCGAACTCGAACAGCGCATGGTGCGCTCAGAAAACTTCGCCAAACAACCGAAGCCCAAGCCCGGCGTACCTACCATCAAAGACCCCGGCCCCGGCGAAGACACCACGCGCTTCGGCCTCATGCTGGAAGTCGCCCGCCTCGCGGTGCAGACGGATCTCACGCGCATTGTCACGCTGTATTACGTCGGCACCAGCAAGACACCGTCCAAGCCGGGCACCAGCTTTGCCTACCACGACCTCAGCCATCACGGCCAGGATGCCGGAAAGCTCAACCAACTCGCGATCCTCGAACGCGATCTCCTGCTGGAATGGGGCGGCTTCATCAAGCGCATGAAAGACTCACGCGATGGCGCGTCACGACTGCTCGACAACACCATGAGCGTGTTCGGCGCGGGCATGGGCAATGCCTCCAGTCACGACTCCACGAACCTGCCAGTGCTGCTTGCTGGTGGCCGCTTCAAACACGGCCAGCACATCGCCCACGACCCGAAGAATCCGCCACCCCTCAGTAATCTCTGGGTGCAGATGCTCCAGCAAATGGGCATGGACGTCGGCAAGTTCGGCACCAGCACCAAGGAGACTCTCGCGGGCCTGGAGACAGTGTGAACCGGTGGATTCCTTGCTTCAACGAGACCGCCCTCCGAGGAGGGTGGATAAGTTCAGTTGTACGGCGCAGCGCTGTCTCCGGGTTCGCTTGAAACGGCGCGACAGCTTTGTGAATGAATGCGCCAATTGCTCTTTCTCCCGATTGTGAACGAACCGCCCGTCCGTTACTGATCGACAGGCCGAACCGTGGCCTTTGCCCATGAACCCGCAACCTTCAGCCGTCCGGAAATTCTTCAGCCAACTCGGCGACGAGTGGGGGCTGCGTCTTTTCGATGCGCTGCCGGAGACGCGTTTTTTCATCAAGGACGAGCGTGGCGTCATCATTCACGCCAGCCGGGCGATGCACCTTGAGCATGGATTTGCCGAACCGAGCGGCATCGTGGGGCTAACGGATCACGACTTCATCGACGCCCATCTCGCCGACCAATACGCTCGCGACGATCGCAAGGTGGTGGCAGGAGAGGAAATCTGGGGGGCGGGTCGAAATGGTGACGCGCCATCCCGGCAGCCCTGCGTGGTATGTAACCTCGAAAATCCCGCTGAAGAACAAGGCAGGGCGCATCATCGGGCTGGCCGGAGTGTCACGCGATCTGCAACAGGCTGCCCGATTTGCCCGGCCCTCACCGGTGCTCGACCACATTCGCAAGCGATTTGCCGCGTCGATGGAGGTTGAGGCACTGGCGAAACTGGTCGGGATGTCGGCGCGCAGTTTTCAGCGTCATTTCAAAAAAGCGCTCCACATCGCGCCCACCGCCTACATCCGGCAGTTTCGCATCGGTAAAGCCTGCCAGATGCTCATCGAGACCGATGAAACCATCCACACCATCGCACTTGAGACCGGCTTCAGCGATCACAGCCATCTGGTGCGCGAATTCACGCGGGCGCTGCACATCACGCCGGGCGCTTATCGAACACGCTACCAATCCGTGTGACCGCCAGCCTTTGACCGAACCAACTCCATTGCTGCAATGACGACGAATCCTTACAGCCCGACGCTTCCAACCACTGCTTCATTTGATTCCGCATGTCTTTCCTCAAATCACACACAACGCCCCAACCACTCACGAATCACTCCATGAAATCCAGCATCCTCTCCTCCACCCTGCTTTGCCTCGCCCTCCTCGGCACTCTCATCACCGGGCTGTTTGCCCAAGGCGAGTTCACGGTGACCTTTTTTGATGTCAAAATCCACGGGCTCTGCGCAGTCCTGAAAACGCCCAGTGGCAAGACCTGGGTGGTGGACACGGCACGCGGACCAGACAAAGGCTTTCTCGCAGCCAGGGACGTGATCGCGCCATTCCTGGAACGCACGGGAGTAAAGGCGCTCGATGGCATTGTGATCAGCCACCCACACGGCGATCATTACGGCGGACTGCCGTTCTTCATTGAGAAATACAAGATCGGCCAGTTGGTCGATGGTGGTTACAAAGAAATGAGCGGAGGCGAAATTGAAGGCTATCGTAAAATCCGCGCTACCTACGTCGATGGCGGCGGAACCTCCGTCTTCGTCAAGACAGGTGATAAGATTCAACTCGATCCCGATCTCGATGCCGAAATCTTGTGGCCGCCGCCCGGTCTCTATCGGTCCGAACGCATCACCAAGGATGGCGAGCCTTATAACTATAACGGCAACTCTGTCGCCCTCCGCGTGCGGCACGGGGCGAATGTGTTTTTGTTTCCAGGCGACAATCACGGCATCGCGGGCGTGGCCAAGTTCGTGGACCCGGAGAAGATCAAGTGTGATCTGCTGGTGGTGCCGCACCACGGACTGAACTCCAATGCCACGATGGCCGAGGCAACGAAGCCGAAATACGCGATCGTATCGAGCCTCAAGGAATACAACACCCCGGCGATCCATCCCTACGAGCTGACCAAGGAAGCGTTCGAGCCAGTCGGCTCCAAGGTGTATGCCACTTGGGCTCACGGCGACATCACAGCCGTGTCCGACGGCAAGACGATCAAAATCACCACCTCGCGCCAGCCATGAAGGGACCGCTCCTGACCGCTGTGGAATCAGAAGCCGATAAGCGGTACAAGGCGAATCTGTCCGACAAGGGTCTC
>JAPLUN010000317.1 GCA_026397715.1 Verrucomicrobiota bacterium | reverse complement strand
CGACAAATTACCTCTTTCCCCTACCGCCCCCATGTTCGCCGGAACCCACACCGCTATCGTCACCCCTTTTCGCAACGGCCAAGTCGATGAAGCCGCGCTCAAATCGATCATCGACTTCCAGTTCGACAACGGTGTGACTGGCGTTGTTCCTTGCGGCACCACCGGGGAGTCCCCCACACTGGATCACGACGAGCACACTCGTGTGGTGAAGCTGACCGTCGAGTTCTCCAAAGGCCGTGGCGTTGTCATGGCAGGCACGGGATCGAACTCCACCCGCGAGGCCATCGAGCTCACCCAGGAAGCCGAGGCCGCAGGAGCCACCGCATCCCTGCAGGTCGCGCCGTATTACAACAAGCCGACTCCTGAGGGCCTCTATCAGCATTTCAAAGCCATCGCAGACAACACCAAGCTCCCGCTCATGCTTTACAGCATCCCCGGACGCTGCGGCATCGAGATCGGTCTGGATGTCCTCGTCCGCCTCGCGGAAAACTGCCCGAACATCCGCTCCATCAAGGAAGCGGGGGGCAATCCTGAGCGAGTCAGCCAGATGAAGCAGATCCTTCCGGCGGACTTTGAAATCATGTCCGGCGACGACGGCCTGACCCTGCCCTTCATGTCCGTAGGCGGTGTCGGCATTGTGAGCGTGGCGGGGAACATCATTCCGAAGCAGATCAGCGAGATGGTGCAGCTGGCCTTGAAGGGCGACTACGTCTCCGCGCTGAAGATCCATACGAAGTACTACCCGCTCTTCGCTGCTTTCCTGAAACTGTCCACCAACCCCATCCCGATCAAAACGGCGATGGCGTTGGCCGGTTACTGCACTGATGAGCTGCGCCTGCCGATGACCAGCATGGAGCCCGAGAAGGTCGCGGAGCTGAGCGCTACGATGAAGAAGCTGGGCATCATTGCCTAGGTAGTGTTTAGCAATGGCGTCTGGCGCGTGCGCTTTGCGTTTGGGAGTGCTCCAGTCCTCTGGAGCTTTGCGAGTAGCCATCGACGTGCGAAAAGCGCCGGAGGTCCGGCGCACTCCAGGACGCTTTCGCGTTTCTCGGGTGCCTTACTCTTCCGCGAACCTCACTCGGATTCGTTCACATATGGCTCGGCCAGATGCAGCCAAGGATGGATCACGCCATGGTCGGCGATCTCCTTTCCAAAGGCGGTGCTCATAAAGCGGGCATTGGGAATCATGCCCACGCGGCCGAGGTCGAGCCTGTCGGCGTCCCATCATGTGCCGATTGTGGGATCATCATGGTGCTCGCCCTCAGTATGCCAGATACAGGCGTAGCGAAAAAGCTCAAAGTCTTCATCGGGCAGGTCGAAGAAGCGGCCGCGGAAGGTCGCTGCAAACTCCGCCCCGCGTTTCCCGTGGCCGGGATCCCAACCCTCGTTCTCACGCCGGCTGTCGTGAAACAGCGCAAACAAGCGCACCACATCGATCTTGGCCCCCGTCTTCGCAGCTAGGATGCACCCGTTTCTCTCCACCCGCCGCCAATGGTCAGGCCCGTGTACAGAATAAGGATCGCGATGATTTGGCGCGAGAGTTACGGCAGTCCACAGGCGGTGAAAATCAATTGGGGGCGGAATCATTGTGCTGCAGGCATTGAAATTATTCAGTAGGGCGATATTTTCATGATTTGTTTCTGTATCGCTCCAGGTGTTCACGAATGGCATGCATCTCCTCTTTGTGTGGAAGCCCGTCATGCGGGGAAATCAACAGCCCATCATCCCAGGGATCACCCTTGATCTGAAACAAGTGCCCGCCCAAAACGAATTCTGCATAGACCCCTAGGCCGGTCCACAAGTAATGCGGTTTTCGTGGCAGGACCACGCCCGGCAGCCGCGAAAGGCATTGATACAGCGGGCGATACTCGATGCCATAGACCTCGCAGTGGGTATCTCCATAAACTTGAACTTCCCAAGGTGAAGAGAGTTGAAGCAAAGATTTGAAAAAAGCGATCATGTGTTTGAGTCCTGCCGCCGCGACCACAGCCTCATGGCACTCTCCTCGCTGCCCCTCCACCGTCAAGCCACGACACATATGACGGCCACCGTGTCCATGCTGGACAGCCAGCCGCCGATGCGGCATCAATAGGGCATGAAGTTTCTGCGCCACCTATGCCTTCTTTTGCTGCTGGGGCTGACCAGTTGCAGCTACCTTGCCAAAAAGTTCGGATCCTCGAAGAAATCACCTGAGGACAAGCGAGTCGGCGAGGCCAAGGTGATTGGCGTGATCGAGCTGGTGAACCCGGAGCAGAACTACGTGCTCATCAACTGTGAGCATCGGGTGGACATTCCGGCGGGGACCGAGATCATCTCCCAGGGTATCAACGGTACGGATGCGAAGCTCAAGGTGACACCGGAACGCAAGGGCAACTATATCACGGCGGACATCACGCAGGGCACGCCGCAGCTGCGCGATCTGGTAGTCTATCAGGTCAAGCGCGATGCCCCTCCCCCGCCCACCACGACCACCGCATAGGGAGCCCACGTGCCTCTGGCTCCAGTGATGAAGGCCGAGGTGATCCCTCCGCAGGATGCCCCCGTTCAGCCGATGGCACCGGTGCAACCCACCTTCGTTCCATCTCCGTCTCCAGCACTGGCTGCGCCGCCGCCACTGCGGCAGGCACCCGCAGCCCCTGCCCCAGCGCCAGAAAAAGAACCTGAGGCGGATCTGAGCAAACTGCCACCTGTGATCCGATGATCTCCGAAAGCGAGGCACTCGCACGTGTGCTGGCGGCGGTGACGCCGCTACCGGCCGGGCCAGCGACATTGTTGGACGCGCTGGATCGTTATGCCGCGCAAGATGCGACGGCTACGGTGCCGTTTCCAGCCTTCGATCAATCCGCGATGGATGGCTACGCCGTAATCGCCACCGAGAGCACGACCGCCCAGCCGCTGAGGGTGACGGGCGAACAAGCTGCCGGACTGGATGATGGACTGCGTCTCCAAAGCGGTTGTGCCATTCGCATTTTCACCGGTGCGCCGGTTCCCGCCGGAGCCGATGCCGTGATCATGCAGGAAGATGTGCGGCGGGAAGCAGATACCATCATCTGCACCGATCCCGTCACCGCTGGAGAAAACATCCGGCGCGCCGGAGCAGACCTTTGCCAGGGCCAGTTCGTGCTGCGCGCGGGAGATCAGATCACCCCCGGACGCATGGCCTTGCTGGCCTCTCAGGGACTTGATCAAATCTCCGTGCATGCGCTGCCTCGTGTGGCAGTGCTGAGCACCGGGGATGAACTGGTGACACCCGGCTCCGGCCCGCTGCAGGCTGGTCAGATTTACAACACGAACGGCCTCATGCTGCGCGGCATGCTGGCACATCTGGGCATTCGCACCAGCACCCAGGCCCAATGCCGCGATGATCTGCACAGCACCACCGAGACACTGCGTGAGCTGATGCAGACCCATGATGTCGTATTGATCAGCGGTGGTGTTTCCGTTGGTGATCATGATCAGATCAAGCCCGCGCTCAAGGCACTCGGCATCGAACCCGGCCTCTGGCGCGTGAAGGTGAAGCCCGGCAAGCCGTTTCTCTTTGCCCAAGACGCACAAACCTATGTCTTTGGCCTGCCGGGAAATCCGGTGTCTTCCTTCGTGACCTACCTGCTGTTTGTGCGGCCGGCTTTGCTGAAAATGATGGGCGCATCGGATTCCCATCTCAAGCCACGACTGATCCCCGCCACCACAGGGACTGCGCTCTCGAATCCTGGTGACCGGCCCCACTATCTGCGTGGCACGCTCACTCTGGGGGAGTTCATGCCCTTCGGCCTGCAGCAGAGTCATGCCCTGCTGTCCCTGAGCCGTGCGAATGCGCTGCTGCGGCTGGAAGCCGGACAAAATTTGCAGGCGGGAGATGCCGCCGATGTGTGGTTGCTGGATTGATTGGTTGCGCACCCCGCACGGCCATCCATTCTGCCGGTCTTCACATGGAACACGTTCTCGTCATCACCCGTCAGCTCTTCGATCAACTCGGCAGTTTTCAAGGCTTCCAAGCCGATGCCACGCGCTACTTGCACGCTATGCTGGCACCGGGAGCCAATCACTTCATGGAACGCCCTGCGGCTGAAAAAGACCCCTCCCACAAGCAGCTCATCCCCTATGCGATCTTTCATCACGAGGGCCGCTATCTGAGCTACACCCGCGGCGGCAGCTCCGGGGAAAAGCGCCTCGTGGCGAAGCGCTCCATCGGCATCGGCGGACACATCAATCCGGTGGATGCAGCGCAGGATGGTCTTGGCGAAACGATGTACTACAACGGCGTCGAACGTGAGATGGCCGAGGAGCTGGTGATCGGCGGTACACACACGCAGAAAGTCATCGGCCTGATCAATGACGACGCGACGGAAGTCGGCAGCGTACACCTCGGAGTGGTGCATTTCTTTGACCTCAGCAGCGACGATGTGCAGTCCAATGAAGACGCCATCCAGGACCTGCGCTTTCATACTCTGGCGGAGCTGCATGCCATGCGCGACCAGCTTGAAACGTGGTCGCAGATTTGTGTGGACCATCTCTGGAGCGTTCAAAAATAATTGATATTTGTGCGTCCGTAAGAAATGCTTGTCTCTTGAGTCAACGAGTGTTTCTCTTACTTTAATGGAAGAATCATCACTCAGCGCCGCAGCGACCCCCATCGCTTCGCTGAACCAGCCCGCTCCCGGCAGCAGCTCTGCGGAGGATCGCATCCTGGTGGATAAAGCCCAAGCGGGTGA
Source organism: Verrucomicrobiota bacterium (assembly GCA_026397715.1). GTDB lineage: Bacteria > Verrucomicrobiota > Verrucomicrobiia > Verrucomicrobiales > Verrucomicrobiaceae > Prosthecobacter. Next base: position 37 of record JAPLUN010000317.1, on the reverse strand, counting down.
CACGCGTGCCTTTGATGACCTCGTGCGGAAATACACG
>JAPLUN010000081.1 GCA_026397715.1 Verrucomicrobiota bacterium | reverse complement strand
CGAACCAATCCCCGCGGACAGCCGACTTGTGGTGATTCCTGGTTCAAAATCAACGGTTTCAGACCTCGCCGCGCTGCGCCGCGAAGGCTGGGACATTGACCTGAAAGCCCATGTCCGGCGTGGCGGCCTGGTCCTCGGCCTGTGCGGGGGATACCAGATGCTCGGTCAGAAAATCCATGATCCTCATGGACTTGAAGGAAACTCTGGAAGTTTTGACGGACTGGGGCTGCTGGATGTTGAGACCACCCTTCTCCCCGACAAGACCCTTACCCGCATCTCCGGCACGCACGTGTCCACCGGGGCGGTGCTGGAGGGCTATGAAATCCATCTCGGCAAAACCACCGGACCTGCCTGCGCCCGGCCCTTCGCCCTGCTCGACGGCCACGCCGATGGTGCCATCAGCCCCTCCGGCCAGGTCATGGGAAGCTACTTGCATGGTTGCTTCAGTGCTGACGATTTCCGCTACAAATTCCTGAAATCGCTTGGAATTCTGTCCGGTAACCTGCGCTTCGAAGAGACCATCGAGCGGACGCTCGACGGGCTTGCCGCGCATCTCGAAGCGCACCTCGACCTTGACCATCTGCTGTCTCTGGCGAGGGAGCTGTGATCGACTGGCCGGTCATGGTTTTCGGCCGCGCCGCCGTGGCGCTGCTGGTGGAGCGTTTCGTGGGCTACCCACAGCCCGTCTTCGCCCGGATCAGCCACCCCGTGGTGTGGATCGGGAAACTTATAACTGTTCTGGATCAACAGCTTAACAAGCCGGGTGTAGCCCCTCAAGACGGCCGGCTCAGGGGCGCTTTCGCGCTCCTCCTGCTCATCGCAGCAGCCTTCATTCCCAGCTGGATCATTGCCCGGATGCTTGAGCACTGGCCACTCGGGTGGCTCATCGAGGCGCTGCTGGCCACCAGCTTGATTGCTCAGAAATCCCTTAAAGATCATGTACTTGCTGTCTATGATGCGCTCGGGCGGTCATTGCCGGAGGCCCGCCGGGCGGTCAGCATGATTGTGGGACGCGACCCCAGCCAACTGGACGAATCCGGCATCGCCAAGGCCGCCCTCGAAAGCCTGGCCGAGAACAGCTCCGACGGGATCGTGGCCCCGGTGCTGTGGTACGCCCTGCTGGGCCTGCCCGGCATCGCCGTCTACAAGGCGATCAACACTGCGGACTCCATGATCGGGCACAAATCCGAGAAATATCAATGGTTTGGATGGGCTTCTGCAAGGCTGGACGATGCTGTGAACCTGCCCGCTTCCCGCCTCACCGGCCTCCTCTTCGCGGCCACTGGCCCGCGCAATTTCCGACAGATCTTCGAAATCATGCGTCGTGACGCGCCGAAGCACCAATCCCCTAATGCCGGCTGGCCGGAAGCCGCCATGGCCGCGGCGCTGGGCCTGCGTTTCGGCGGCCCGCGCAGCTACAATGGTGAGCCGGTAGACCTCCCCTACATGGGCGAAGGACGCGATCTGATCACCCGCGCAGACATCAAAAACGGGTTGAAACTGGTGTCAAAAGCGATGCTGTTTGGAGCATTTTTGTTACTGTTTGGAGCACTTCTCACTTGAGTTTGAGAGGCAGCCCCGCGGCGATGAAGTAGACATTCTCCGCTACCGCCGCCAACCTCTGGTTGGCGAGCCCCTGCTCATCCCGGAAGCGGCGGGCCATGGCGTTCTCTGGCACGATGGAGAGGCCGACCTCATTCGAGACGAGAATGACCTGTGCCGTGCAGGCCTCAAGCGCTGCACAAAACTGCGCCACCTCTGCCCCCAGATCGCGGCCATGGTGCATCAGGTTCCCGAGCCAGACGGTAACGCAATCCATGAGCACCAGACCCGCGGCCTGGCGGATGACGCTGGCGGGATCGAGCGGTGCCTCCACCGTGACCCAGCCGGCACCTGCGCGCTGCGCCCGGTGACGGGCGATGCGCTGGCGCATCTCCTCGTCAAAGGGCTCAGCGGTGGCGAGATAGGTGCGGGAAGCCCCCAGATCCGGCGCGAGGCTCTCGGCAAAGCGGCTCTTGCCGGAGCGGGCGCCGCCCAAGACGAGGGTGACATGGCTCACGGCTTGGGCGCCGCCGGGATGCGGGCGATGAAGTGGCCGCGCATGCGGTCCGGCCATTGCCGGAAGGACACCTCGCCGCTCTCGCTTTCGCCATGGAGTGCAAACCAGTCCAGGATGGCCTCGGCCTGCTCGCGCGTGGGCTCATGATCGCCGGTGAAATAGGTGAAGCGGGCTTCGTCCCGTAGGACCACGCTGCAGTGGCGCTTGCAGTTCCACAGGCAGGCCTGGGTGGCGATGGGAAGGTCAGATCCGCGCGCGGCAATCGCGTCTCGCATGTGGCCAATGAGCGTCTCACCGCCGGTGCGGCCATCGGGGCCCAGCTTCTCCAGAGCTGAGAATTTGCAGGTGGTGCACATGACGATGTCGCGGGTCGCAGGCAAGGCTCTGAACTTTCACAAGGGTTGCCAAGGAGGCTGCCTTCAATGTAGGCAATCACCTTAGCTGTCAACGCGATGAAAACGGCATGAAATTCAAGTCTATCGCCTTCCTCGCGTCGGACTCGCCCGAGGCGCGCGAGGCCGCGCTGCGGCTCAGTGCCATGCACGGCAACGCGGACCCGACGGTTGCCGACTGCGTGGTGGCGCTCGGCGGTGACGGGCTGATGCTGCAGGCGCTCCACCGCTTCGTCTCCACCGGCATTCCGATCTACGGCATGAACCGCGGTACCGTGGGTTTTCTCATGAATGATTATGCCGAGGAGGCGCTGAAGGAGCGGCTGGAGGCAGCGGAACTCACCACCATCCATCCGTTGAGCATGACGGCCGTGGACGAGACCGGGCAGACGCACCGGGCCATCGCCTTCAACGAAGTCTCGCTTCTCCGCCAGCGCCACCAGGCAGCGAAACTGAAGATCGCCATCGACGGCCGGACACGGCTTGATGAGCTGATCTGCGACGGCGTGCTGGTGGCAACACCTGCAGGGAGCACCGCCTATAATCTCTCGGCGCATGGGCCCATCCTGCCGATCAATTCCGAGCTTCTGGCTCTCACGCCGATCAGCGCCTTCAGGCCCCGGGGCTGGCGCGGCGCGATCCTGCCGCATCAGGCCAAGGTGGGGATCAGCATTCTCGAGGGCGAAAAGCGCCCGGTGGCGGCGGTGGCCGACCACGTGGAAGTGCGCCACGTGCGCGAGGTGGAAATTGCCCAGGACCAGACCCGCGCGGCACGCATCCTGTTCGACCCCGGCCACAGCCTGGCGGAACGCGTGCTGAGGGAGCAGTTCAGGTTCTGAGGGGGCCAGCGTCCGCAACGCCGCACCGCCCGAAGCGGGACCCCAGCCTGCGCTGGGGTGACGGGAAGAGAGGAAGCCCTTTGACCGTCATCCCAGCGACGGCAGGGATCCAAATTCTGTTTCGGGTTGTGACGGAGCGATTGGGAATTTACGCCGCGCGCTGGATGTCGGCTTTCAGGCGCTTGGCGAGGTGGCGGGCGGTGTCGGCGGCGAAGCGGCTGACGAAGTCCAGGTTGCGGGGCTGTTCGAGGACCGGCATCGATTCATAGCGGGTCAGCAGGGTTTCGATCAGCTTGCGGCCAAAGTCATCGGGTGAGAGACGAACGCCGGCATCGCCTTCGTCACGTGCCACATCGCAGGCGGCGCGGAGGGTCCAGTAGCAGGTCTGCGGCAGGCCGCATTTGGCGTGCAGCGATCTGAAGCTGCCCTTGCCATTCATCTGCTCGCGCACGCGCCACAGGGGCGCATCTGCGAGAATGGCGAAACATTGCGCGACAACGGTCATGGCGCCCAGGCATGCGGCACGGACGATCAGCGATGGCGTCAGCAATTCGCTGTCCATCAAATAGGTGATGGCCTTGGGAAGATCTTCAGGCTTCGCCGCAGCGAGCACCTGGATGATGGCGACTTCCTCCGCATCGGTCACCAGTTCCACCGTTTCGAATGCGGGGAGCCAACCGCGGCTGGCCACCAGTGCATGCAGATTACCAGCCGACTTGCGGGCCTGATTGATGCGGATGACCGGCGGCAGATCCGGCCTTGCGAGCAGGATATCAAGCATCACCTTCTCGTCGCAAAAGCGCAGATAGAGCTTGTCGTAATTTGCAGGCCTGATGACCGCGTCCGTATTTTCCAGCAGCAGCGCATTCACGGGAAGCGAGAGTGTGGTGGTGATGAAGTCCACCGCTTCCGCGGTGATATCGGACCGGAGTGCCACGATGGCCTGGCGCGCTTCATCGCCCGCGCGCAGGACGGCCAGCATGTGCCAGCGGGTGAGAGCGGGCGTCTGGCTGAGGAATGGAAGTGCCAGCTCATCTTCCAAGGAGACGATGGCGAAGAGGAGATCGGCGTGGAGATCGGCCTGCTTGCTCAGGCCTTCGCTTAGAACTTGGCGGACCTCTGCGCTCTCATCCGCTACCAGGCGCATGGCAACGGGAAGCACCTGCTCACGCTCGCTCAGGGGGTTTTCGGCATCGCACAGGAATGCCGCGATCTGGCGCGCGAGACTGATGCGCTGCTCAGCACCACCACCCGAAATCACATCCATGAAGATCTGAATGTCGAGACCGAGGCCCGGTTCTTGTTTGGCGGATGTGGCGGCGTTCTGCATGTATGTCATCTCCACACGCACAGTCTCATCGGAGGTTTAATATTTCGTTGACCATGAGGGCGGCGAAATGACGAAGAACAGCGTGCTTCCAGCTCTCACCGTCATGCCAGCGAAGGCTGGCATCCCGCTTTGCTGGCCGTGCATGCCGACAGACAGCGGGACCCCAGCCTTCGCTGGGGTGACGGAATGGATGGGGTGTAAATCGGGTGCGCGGTCAAGTGAGATCAGGTTCAATCTCGCACCGTCATGCCAGCGCAGGCTGGCATCCCGCTTTGCTGGCCGTGCATGCTGACAGACAGCGGGACCCCAGCCTTCGCTGGGGTGACGAAACGGATAGAGTGTAATCTGCCCGTGATCTCACGTAATCGCACCGCGCTAATCCTGCAGGAGGGGCGGGTTGGCGGGGGTGGAGATAGGGCTTACGGTCATCACATCCTTGGCCTGGGCCTTGCGGTAATCCGGGCTGCGCCATTTGCGCCACAGTGCCACG
>JAPLUN010000655.1 GCA_026397715.1 Verrucomicrobiota bacterium | reverse complement strand
TCCTTCATGAAACACCCGTGCGAGGCTTTCGGATTTGCTGCGTGGACAAGAAAAAAGGCGGTCGTTGCCGACCGCCTTTCGTGAGTTTGTTAAAGGAACGAGCTCTTAGAGGTCTTCACCCACGGCGTAACGCACGAAGCGGCGCACGATGAGGTTTTCACCCAGCTCGGTGATCTTGCCCTTGATCAGATTCGCGATGGTGAGTTCGGGATCTTTGATGAAGGCTTGTTCGAGCAGGCAGTTGTCGGCATAGAATTTCTCCATTTTGCCGTCCACGATTTTGTCCACGATGTTCGCGGGCTTGCCTTTGACCAGTTCGGCTCCGATCTCACGCTCCTTGGCGACGAGGTCCGCAGGGACGTCTTCGCGCTGGAGGTAGCGAGGGTTCGAGGCGGCGATGTGAAGAGAGATGTCCTTCACCATGGCCTGGAAGTTGTCATTGCGGGCGACGAAGTCGGTTTCGCAGTTCACTTCGATGAGCACGCCAATGCGGCCGGCCATGTGGATGTAGGAGGCGATGATGCCTTCTTTCGTCTGGCGATCGGCCTTCTTCTCGGCCTTGATGGTGCCGCTTTTGCGGAGGATGGTTTCAGCCTTCTCAAGGTCGCCAGCGGCTTCCGTGAGAGCTTTTTTGCATTCCATCATGCCTGCGTTGGTCTTTTCACGCAGGGTCATGACGAGTTTAGCGGAGATTTCAGCCATGTGTCGGTTGGGGGGTGAAATGGATTACTTCTTGGCTTCAGCGGTGGCGACGATGACGGGGTCGATCAGCTTCTGCAGGATGATGCGGATGGAGCGGATGGCGTCGTCGTTGGCGGCAATCGGGTAGTCGATGATGTTCGGGTCTGCGTTCGTGTCGACGAGGGCGACGATCGGGATCTTCAGACGGCGGGACTCATGAACGGCGATGTGCTCGCGGGCGGAGTCAACGATGACGACGGCGTCAGGGATCTTGCCCATGTGCCGGATGCCGCGCAGGTTGCGCTCAAGCTTGATACGCTCGCGGTTGAGGCCGGCGAGTTCCTTCTTGGACATGAGCTTGAACTCAGGCTTGCTCTCGATTTCTTCGAGGTAGTTGAGACGGGCGATGCTCTTCTTGATCGTCTCCATGTTGGTGAGCGTTCCGCCAAGCCAGCGATGATTGACGTAGTACTGTCCGCAAGCTTCGGAGGCCTGCTTCACGGCTTCCTGAGCCTGGCGTTTGCAGCCGACGAAAAGGATTTTTTTGCCGCGGCGAGCGAGGTCGGCCAGGAATTCAGCGGCCGTGTCGATCTGCTTGACGGTTTCCTCGATGTTGAGGATGTGAATCTGGTTTTTGGTGCCCATGATGAAATTCTTCATCTTGGGGTTCCAGCGCTTGGTTTGATGTCCGAAATGGACTCCGGCTTCGACGAGCTCGGCGAGGATCTGTGTTGACATGTATTTGGTATCTAAAGGGCCTGTCTTCCGCACGTTTTGGGGGGCAAAACGCTCAGCCACAAGGGCTGATCCGGTCGAACGGGCTTAGGTTTGAATCCTTTGGCCTGACCAACATGGCCCGGCAAAAGGGGCGCGATGTTACCGGCATCCCCAGCTACGGCAAGCAGTTTTTCTCCTGCGGAATCGTCACAAAGGGACGATTTCCTTCCCAAGCATGCCGACACTCTCACCTCTCAGGGGGGGCTTGAACCCATGCCAACAATCAAACCAGCTTTGCCAGAGCGTCAGGCAGGGGCAGAACGAAGTCCATTTTTTCCTCGGTCGCGGGATGGATGAAATGGAGTTCGCTGGAGTGGAGGCCAAGGCGTCTGGCGGGATCGGTGGTGGCACCGTAGGGCTTGTCTCCGACGATGGGGTGGCCCATGTCGGAAAGATGGACGCGGATCTGGTGGCGGCGGCCGGTTTCGAGCTTCAGCTCGACGAGCGTGGTGTGATGCGTGCGCTTAAGCACCTTGAAGTGGGTGATGGCCTCGCGGGTGTCTTCATCGGGCGGGACGCTGCGGACGCGGAGGGAGAACTCTTCATTGAGATGGCAGCGCAGGGTGCCGGAATCCCGTTTGATGACGCCTTCGGTGATGGCGAGGTAGGTTTTGTCGAAAAGGTGCCAGTTCTGCTGCAGGATGCGCTTGAAAGGCTCAGTCTTGGCAAAGACGATGAGGCCGGAGGTATCGCGATCCAGGCGGTGGACGATCCAGACGCGGTTGCGGACATCGGTGCCACGCACATGGTCGGTGAGGGCGGCATAGGCGGTGCGACCGCTGCCGGAATCCGTGGCCACGGTGAGCCAGCCCGCCCCTTTGTTCAGCACGATGATGGCCTCGTCTTCATACACGATGCTGAGACCGGCAGGCATGGGCTTCACGTCGGCACGCGGGGCGCGCTCCACCTTGATGGTGATCTTGTCGCCGGGCTTGAGTCTGTGGTCGTGGCGGGTCACGGCGTGGTCATTCACGCGGACGCTGCCGTATTTAAGCCACTGCTTGAGGCGCGTGCGCTTCATGTCCGGCCAGTTTTCGAAAAGAAAAGGCAGGAGTTCGGAGGCTGCGGTGACGGTGCGTTGCTCAGGCATGGGGTCACATGCCACGGAAAAAAGATGCTGGCTAAGGAAAAGCGGGATGGCACGTTCTTGCTGAGCTCAAAAACGCGCCCCAATGTCACTGCTTCGCCCTTCCCTGATCGTTCCATTCCTAGCTGCCTCATCCGTCTTTGCGGCGGATTTCAAGAAGGACATCCAGCCCATTCTGGAGAGGAACTGCTACGAGTGCCACAGTGAGAAAACCGGCAAAAAGAAGGGGGGCTTTGTCTTTGACGACCTGAAGACCTTCAAAATGGACATCGCTGACAACGACGTGGCGCAGATCCGCCCGGGAAAACCTTCAGAAAGCCATTTTCTCGAAGTCATCGTCAATGACGGCAAGAATCACATGCCGCCCAATGAGAACCTCTCCGGCGCAGAGATCAAAAAGATCACAGAATGGATCAGCGAAGGGGCAAGTTTTGACAAGGATGCGCCGAAACTGGCCCCGACTGCTGTCAAAAAGTCGCTGCCGCCGATCATGAGCTGGACCAGCACCGAAGGCAAAACGATCAAGGCGGGCTTTGTGCGCCTGGAGGGTGAGAACGTGGTGCTGCGCATGCCTGCCAACGGCCAGGAGGCATCCGTGGCACTGACGAGGCTGTCCGAGGCCAGTCAGAAACTGGCGCGTGATTGCGCAGCACCTTGAACTTCACATTTCCGCCAGAGAATCACTGATGGCGGCTTCCAGGGGGCGTGAGCCGCTACCGCCGAGACGTTCGTCGAGAGCTTCAAGACGCTGGATGAGATCAGCCACGTGCTTGCGTGGATACATGCCCCCGGCTTCGGCACAAAAGTGGGTGCGGCAGCCGAAGGGGCGGTTTTTGTATATGGTGCAGCGGCCATCGCGCCCCAGCAGAGGGCAGGCCCCGTCGGGATGAGGTTTGAGCGCCTTGCGGCCGCTGGCGCGAACTCCCTGGGCTGCATATAAAGCCTCCCCCCGGGTGAGCAAGGGGGTGTGACCTGCCAGCCGGAAGTGGCAGCAGCCGGTGCGCATTTCACACTGGCGGGGCAGCGGCCGATGCTCCAGCTCGGCATAAATCGCCTCGATTTCATGGCGATGGTCTGGTTTCGGAGGTTTCATTCGAGGGGGGGGACCTTCAGCATGGCTGTGCTGGTGGGGGTGGCACGTGATTTTTGCAAAGCGTCATTTTGAGATTTGAGATTTCCCATTCCGCCCCCATCGTACGTGCCCGTGATGCCTCCGCAGTCCAGTTTTCGCGTCATCCGGGGTCAACAACCACCTACTAGAGACACCTGAAGCACGCATGAGTCTGCCTGAAATCGCCGGACATGAATTGCAGGACCTAGTCGGCAGCGGACGGTGTGGCGCCGTGTATCGGGCGGTGTCCACCAACGGCAAGGCCTGTGCCGTAAAGGTGTTTAGTTCAATGGCGATCAACCGCAAAGCGCTGGCGACGGCCTTCCGCGCTTTGCAGCAGATGCCGCACCATCGCGGTGTGCTGCCGGTGGAGAGCTACAGTTTTGACAGAACGCCCTACTTTTGTGTGATGCCGCTGGTCGGCGTGATGACGAAGGACAGCCATGGCCGACGTCAGTGGCAGACGCCGACGCTGGAATCCGCCTGCAATGGACTGCCACCGGAGCAGGCCTGGCGCCATATCTATGAAGTCGCGGATGCACTTTCCTGGCTGCACAAGCACGGCATCCCGCATGGCAACCTGCGCCCGTCGAACATCCTGCTGGAGGATGATGCGGAGTCTTCGATCCGCCTGACCGACATCGCCCAAGGCTGGGTGGGAGGCATTCATCATCTCGAACTGACGGATCACTTTGTGCATCTCTGCCCGGAACAGGCGGAAAACCCGGATGGAGTGTTTGCAGGCTATGGCCCGTCATGGGACGTGTACAGCTTTGGTGTGCTGGCGTATCGCCTCCTCAACGGCATGCTGCCACGCGGTGCGGACATGTGGGCGAGCGAGGTGGAACGTGCCCAGCAGCAGGCTGCATCGGGGCTGGCGGTGCAAGTGAACAGCAATGCGCTGCTGGCCGCCGTCAAAGCGCAGCCGAAAATCTACTGGCCGCAGGAAGCGCAGTCCAAGTGGGAGGAGCGCCGCCGCAACATCATTGAGCGAGCCTTGGATCTGAACCCGGCAGCACGCTGGGCTGACATGCGCGAGATTGTGCGTGAGTTTGAGGTGCTGGAAAGCGACTACCTGCTCGAAGAATCACGTGAACAGACCGTCCGCGAGCGTCAGAAGCAGGCAAAGAAGGTGCTGACTTGGCAGACCACCGCCATCTCTCTGCTGGTCATTTTCGTGCTCTGCTTTGTTTATGCCTTCAAAACCCAGCGAAACCTGAACAAGGCGGAGAACACCATCTCCAACATCAATGGTGTGCACAAGATGGAAAGTGATGCGCTCCACAACCGCATCGACCTGCTGACCAGTGAGCGCGACAACGAACACAACGCCAAAGCGGTGGCGGATCAAAATTTGCAGAACTCGCAGAACGCGGTGGACCAGTTTCTGACTCAACTGCTGCAGACCCCTACTGGAAATGAGATGGAGGCCAGCTTTCAAAAAGAGCAACTCCATGACGCGCTGGCCTACTGCATGCGCGGGCTGCCGGCGCTGGAACAATCACCCACGCTCGGCGTCGAACGACTGCGTGCGTATGGCAACATTGGGCAGCTTCATCTCAAGCTGCGCAACAGCGTGCAGGCGGTGATTTACCTCACCAAGGCGCGTGATCAGGCCGCTGAACTAATCGGCAAAGGAAACGGAGAAGGAGCCCAGACAGCACTCTACCAGCAGTGGCTGGGCCGCTACAGCCTGCTGCTCTCCGACATCCGCGGACGCGAGGGGCGCCATGTGGAATCTCTCACTCTGCTCAAAGAGGCCACGGTCAATCTCGACAAGGGGCTGGCGGCTGATCCGAAAAACCGCCTCGCGCGCAATGAATGCGCCCGTGCATGGCTCGAATACGGCCTGCGCACGCTGCGCAATGGAGATGTGGCCGACTCCGAGCAGGCGCTGGCCCGCGTGCCGACGATTCTCGATGCCAAGATGATCGGTCACGACCTGATCAACGACGAAAAATTCATCCTCGCACGGGCCAAATTTGCCAAAGGCATCAGCCAGCGTGATGCGGGCAAGGTCGAGGAGGCGCTCAATACGCTGATTGATTCCGTGAAGGACATGGGAGAGCTGGTGCTAGGCAGCAGCCCGCGCAACCAGGACCAGGCCTTGCTACTGGCGGAGGCCTACACCGAACTGGCAGAACTGATCGGGCGTCATTTCAGTGGCTCAGATGCAAAGGAGGCGCACAACCAGGCGGTCCCGATCCTGCTGGAACTTAACCGTCTGCTGCCTGAGTGGGGCGAAGTGAAGTATCTGCTCGCCCGCAACTACGGCGCCCTGGCTTCGCTAGCACGCGATGCCGGCAACCCGGCTGAGGCAAGCAAGAAGAAGCAAGACGCCATCGAGTTGGTGAACGAGATCCTCGCGGACGACAAAGAGAACGTGCGCTACGGTTTTCTGCTGGCCAAACTGCGCGGTGAATACGCCGAACTGCTTGCTGACACCGGCAAGACTTCCGCCTCACTTCCGATTGCGAAGCAGGCGGTAGAATCGCTCGAAGCACTCATCAAGGCACAGCCTGCCAATGACAAGCTCACCCCGGAGCGACGCATGTGGGCCAGCCAGCTGGCGCAGCTCTATGGCTCGCTGGGTCATACCAGCGAGAGCGCCGGCAAGAAGGCCGAAGCAAAGGCTGCCTTTGCCAATGCCGTGGCCATCTGGGAAAAACTTGCCGCCGCCATCGCCAATGACGAGGCCATCCAGACGGGTCTCAACTGGAGCAGGGGCCGTCTCGCGAAGTTGAAATGAGCCTTGATGAAAAACAGCAGTCGCTCATCGACGACCTGAACATCATTCACGACCCGCACGAACGTCTGAACGCCGTCGTCATGCGCGGGCATGCGGTGAAACTGGATGAGGCGCAAAAAACTGAAGCGAATCTTGTGCCCGGCTGCGTCTCGCGCGTCTGGCTGCATGGTGAACTCGTGCATGGCCGCACGCGCTACATCTGCGATGCCGAATCCCCTATGGTGAAAGGTCTCGCGGCGCTGCTGTGCGAGCTTTACACCGATGCTGACCCCGCAGAAGCCGCTGTGGTCGAGCCTCGTGTTTGGGAAGCCTGCGGCTTCACGAAAATGCTTTCGCCCACGCGTTTGAACGGACTGGCCAACATGCGCCTCAGAATCCGCGACATGGCGGCCCAGTTTATCACTTCCAACTCGTCCCTCTAAGCATGCTGCGCCTGCAAAACTTCCATGGTGCCGAACTGACACCGCATCTCGATGCGCTGGGCGAGCTGCGAATCGCGGTGTTTCATGAGTATCCTTACCTGTATGCCGGCACTCTGGAACATGAGCGCGAGTATCTGGGAACCTATCTGAGGTCCAGCGGCAGTCTGGTGGTGCTGGTGTTTGATGACGACCGGGTCGTGGGTGCCACAACCTGCTTACCCATGCTTGATGAAGGGCCGGAATTTCAAGCGGCGTTCGTGCAGGCAGGGCATGATCTCTCCACCATCTGCTACTTCGGCGAATCGATCCTGCTGCCGGAATATCGCGGCCGGGGTATCGGCAAGGAGTTCTTCGTGAGGCGAGAGGCCCACGTTCGAAAGCTGGGATTGAAGCTCAGTGCGTTCTGCGCGGTGGACCGCCCTGCCGAGCATGCGCTGCGTCCGCAGGGCTATCGACCGCTCGATGAGTTTTGGCGCAGCCAGGGGTATGTGAAACGACCGGAACTGCAGGCCACTTTTGTATGGCAGGAGATTGGCGAAGACATCGAATCCCCGAAGACGCTGACGTTTTGGACAAAGGAACAGGCGTAACGGCTCGGGCTACCGTTTGGGCCAGTTCAACTGCTTGTGCAGGAAGTTGAAGGTCCCCTGCCCATTGATGGTGTGGCCACCGTTGAAGAACTCGATTTCGGTTTTTTCCTCCATTCCAAACTGAGCGTAGAGCCAGCGTGTCTTGGCATATTCATAGGCGACCCAGGGGTCGATGGAGACGCCGTCGTGATGGCCGCGCTCGACCATGAACGGCCGTGGAAACATAAGGTAGGTGAGCTCGGCGTAGCTGAAGGTGCTGCCCATGTTGAAGTAGGGCATCTCCCACTCGTCCGTGAACATGAAGCTGTGCTTGTCCTCGGTGGTGGCCACCTTGCGAGTCCAGTCATTGAAGTCACCGGAGCAGATGGAGAGGCAGTAGCCGTCGAGCAGCGGCGGAATGCGAACAGCGGACTCACCGCCATAGCTGAGCCCGTAGAAGCCGATGCGTTTGGCGTCCACCTGCGGGAGATCAGCGAGCCATTTGAGCCATTGCTCGTGATGGCGCAGCATGACGGAAAACATGGAAGCTTTCACCGTGTTGCCTTTGCGTGAGAGCGTGCGGTACTGCTCCTCCTCCTTGTACAGATTGTGCGGGGCGAGCGTGATGAAACCGCGCTCAGCGAGATGGGCGGCAAAGTCGTGATACGCGGGCTTGTCGCCTTCGATCACGTCTGACGGAACGCCATGGCGCCCATGCTGGCAGACGACGACGGGGCGCTTCTCTCCGGGCTGCAAATCTTTGGGCAGAAGAAGAACTCCCCAGGCGAATCCTTCGCCGCCGATATCCAGCACGACTTCGTAACCGGTCCATTTTGGCTTGTCGTAAATCTTGCGGGTGCGTGGCTTTGGCGAGGGCAGCGGCGTGTCAATCCTGCCGATCACTTCGTCCCAGAACGTTTTGCGGAAGCCTTTGGCAGCAGCAATGAACTTGTCGGGCTTTTTGTCGGCAAACTGCGCGTAGGTCCAGGCATCGTTGCGAAATTCAGGCATGGCCTTGAAGAGGAAGAAATCATTTCTGACCTGATCCGATCCACGGATCAAGCGCTGCACATGAGCCTCGATTTCCTTCATCTGAGCAAACTGACGAACGGCGGGCAGGTACGTTTGGCGCAGGTTCTGGGGCGGCTCTTTGGACAGCGCCATGTTTGAATCGTGCTTGAGCAGCTTTGCGAGGGCGTTAGCCGCAGCAGCATCACCGCGCACGAGTGAACGATGCTGGAGGCTGGCCGGCACCAGTGAATCAATGCGCAGATACTCCTCCTGCACCTCGTCAAACTCGGGCGTGCTGAGCCTGCCGGGCGCAGCCTGGCCTTTTTTGCCCTTGGGCTCCGGCGGACCGTCCACATTGGGTTCTTCCGAATACTGAATAACAAGTCCCCGTGGGGCGATGAGTGAGGCGATTTCGGCATCTCCAAATTCGGCGAGGAGGCCCCACACGTTGCGATACAGCGGCTCGCGCCAGGTGCGTTGACGCGATTTGAAGTAACCGCTCACCAGTGCAGCGTCGATGCGCGGATCCACAGCGGCCGCATACATGGCGATGAGTCCGCCTTCGCCATAACCTGCGATGCCAATCTGCTCGTGGCGATGAATGTTGATCCAGTCAACCAGCGCCAGCACCTTCTGCACTTCGTAGCCGATGATGTGCCGGCCCATCATGTAGGCCTGCCGGTGAATCCATTCACGATGCGGCATGTTCGTCATGAGGATCTCCGGATTGCCCGAGCCTGCATCACTGCGATTGATCAAGACCGGCACGATGACGGCGAAGCCATTTTCCACGAAGCGACGGGCGATCTGCGCCTCTGGCGCCACACCCGAGGTCAGACCGGCGATCTGCTCCGGTGTCTGATCGGCATCCGGCAGTGCGATGATATAGCCGCGAGGCTTGCCTTTCGGTTCCAACAGCAGGCCCTCTCCCGAGACTTGTTCCAACACCGGCCATCGGACCTGGTAGATGCGGTAGGTTTTCATCTTGCCCACCAGTGCCAAGTTTGTCTCATCCCCATAACGTTCCAGGGCCACCGGCACACGTTTGTCCTTGAGGCCGATGATTTGCTTAAAGTGTTCACGATTCTCGTGGACCGACTCCGCATAGGCAGGCGGAGAGGACACGTTGCGGTGCCAGTGCCGCTCGCGCGTCTTTAGCGAGTCGGCAATCAACTGGTCCATGTCCTCCAGCGCTGCAGCGTGCATCTGCTCGGAGATGTCCCCCTCCTTGATCAGAGGTTGTGTGCCTGGCAGTGTTTCCGGCTGCTGAGCCAAGAGGCGCGCTCCCAGCAGGAGGATGGCAAGAACGAGCGGTAGTTTCATGGAGATGAATCAACGCTCATACTGCCAGTCTTGCAAGCATGGTGGAAATGAGAGCAGTCTTACTTATAGGTGGCGTTTGCCCGATGGGTGGGAGTGGAATACCGCTGGCCCCTCTCATGACCGGACCCAGTCATCTTCACATGTGATGGACTTGATCACCTTGGCGGGAATGCCCGCAGCAATGCTTCGTGCGGGAATGTGCCCGCGCACAATCGCCCCTGCCGCGATAACCGAATGATCGCCAATGGTGGAGCCTGGAAGGACCATGACACGAGCTCCGATCCACACATTTTTCCCAATGGTGATGCTCTCCGAACTGACAGGCTCCGAGGGCTCAACCGCATGAAAATCCGTGTCGTATAACACCACCCAGTCCGCGATTTTTGTATTTGGCCCGATTGTTATGCCAGTCGAGCAGCAAATGTTTACTCCATCGTTGATAAAGCAGCCATCACCGATGCTTAACCTGGCGTCTTTAAAGACATCGATCCTTGTCCGGGTTCGAAACGATCGAAAGCAGACACCGCTCCCCAGATGAAATGCCCCCTTGTTGCATATCACAGGCCAGCGGCCATCCACATAGCCTCGTCCAAGCAGGGACACTTTGTTGGCCTGACAGTATCTGGCGAAGAAAAGATTTCGAATCTTGTTAAGATATCGTTTCATGGTCGAAAGACTGCCTGGATGGTAGGTTGAATTGAAAGGACAGATTCCCGCCCCCCTCTTCAACGACAGGACCACCGGCTATTTTTCCGGAACACGCCAAGTCAATATCTAGAAGGGCTTTTTAAAATGAGCCCAACTCAGTCTTCTGATTCAAGTGCCGGTCCAGTTCATACTTGCCGAGCGCCAGCGCACCCAGCAGGCCTGAGCGCGCGCCCAAGCCGGGAGAGACGATGAAGTCGTCGATGCTGCGGCCGAGCTCGGGAATGCGGAGGTAGCCGTTGTTGAGCCTG
This sequence comes from Verrucomicrobiota bacterium, assembly GCA_026397715.1. Lineage (GTDB taxonomy): Bacteria > Verrucomicrobiota > Verrucomicrobiia > Verrucomicrobiales > Verrucomicrobiaceae > Prosthecobacter. The sequence continues at coordinate 3,760 of JAPLUN010000655.1, read as the reverse complement.
TGGAGCTGGCCGCGGATGAGCGGAAGGATGTGCTCCTGACTCATGACGCCACCACCAAGAATGATGCGCTTGGGCGAAATGCTGAGGGTTAGGTTCATCAGGGCATGAGCCATGACATCAGCCACCTCTTCCCAGGCAGGATGGTCGGGTGGCAGTGCGTCGGCTTTGACACCCCAGCGAGAAGCGAGAGCGGTGCCGCTGACGTAGCCTTCAACGCAGCTTTTGTGAAACGGGCAATGGCAGGCCTGTTGAATCGCGGAAGAATTATTTGGAGGTGGCACCAGGATGTGGCCAATCTCGGGATGCAGGGCACCGTGCAGCAGTTGACCGTTGATCAGCACTCCACCACCGACCCCCGTACCGACTGTGATGTAAATGAGCGGATCCGTATCCTGCCCGGCACCCCAGAGGTATTCACCGAGCACAGCGGCGTTCACGTCGGTGTCCCAGGCGATGGGCACGTGATAGCGGTCTTGCAGCTTGGAAACGATGTTGGTGAACTGCCAACCAGGTTTTGGCGTGGTGGTGATGTAACCGTAGGTTTCGCTTTTTTTGTCGAGGTCGATCGGACCGAAAGAACCAATCCCGATTGCAGCGATGGAGCCGTACTTCGACTTGGCCGTCGACAGAAAGCGGGTCACCCCGGCGAGGGTGTCCTCCGGAGTCGTGGTGTCAATGCGGGTGACGTCCCGGACATCGTGCGGACCAGTGCCGACAGCACAGACGAACTTGGTGCCGCCGGCCTCAATAGCGGCGATGAGGGGGGCTTCTTCGCTCATGAGTGTGGCCGCACGGCGGCGGAGTCACGAATGCCGAGACTGGAGTAGATCTCACGAGTGGCGTGGGATTTGTTCAGGGTATAGAAATGGATGCCATCGACGCCGTGATCGAGCAGATCATGGCACTGCTCGGTGGCATAATGAATGCCGACCTTTTGCACAGCGGCTTCGTCGCCACCGCAGCGCTGTATGGCGCGGAGGAGCTTGGCGGGGTAGCGGGCACCGGCAGCGAGTTCCGCCATGCGGCGCATGCCTGAGGCGCTGGTGATGGGCATGATGCCGGCGATGATCGGGATGTTGATCCCGGCCAGCTGGCAGCGCTCGCGGAAGTCGAAGAAGTCGTGATTGTCGAAGAACAGCTGCGTGCAGATGTAGTCCGCTCCGGCATCGACCTTGGCCTTGAGATAATCCATCTCCAGAACGCGGTTCGGCGTGGTGGGATGGCCTTCAGGGAATCCGGCGATACCGATGCCAAAGCCACGCTTGTCGGGATGAGCGCCGCTGTCGTTGAACTTCTTGATGAAGGCCACAAGGTCAGCAGCGTGCTGGAAGGCATCCTTGGCGCGGTCGTAGTTGGCGAGATTCTTTGGAGGATCTCCGCCGAGGGCGAGGATATTGCTCACACCTGCCTTCGCGTAGCGTTCGAGGATGGCTGCAATGTCCGCCTCGCTGTGGCAGACACAGGTTAGGTGCGGCACCGCATCAAGACTGGTGGTGGTTTTGATGCGCACGACGAGATCATGCGTGAGTTCACGCGTGGAGCCGCCTGCACCGTAGGTAACGCTGACAAACGAAGGTTTGAAAGCCTCGAGTTCGCCAATGGCCTGATACAATGCTTCAAACGCCTCGGCGCTCTTCGGCGGGAAGAACTCAAACGAGAGTGTGGGACGCTGGTCTTGGAGGATGTCGGCGATGTGCATGTCGATAGTGCGCAGTTCTCAGCTAATTCAGGCAATGTGCTCGCCTTTGAGCACGTCTTCGAGGGTCTGGCGTTCACGCACGACGGTTGCCTTCTCATCATCGACCATGATTTCAGCAGGCATGGGGCGTGTATTGTAGTTAGAAGCCATGGTGAATCCATAAGCTCCGGCGCTGAGCACAGCGAGGTATTCGCCCTCTTTGACGAGAGGGAGCTCGCGGTTCTGGGCGAGGAAGTCGCCGGATTCACAGATCGGACCGACCACATCGACTTTCTCGACGGTGGCGTTCGCGGGCTGCTTGAGGGGCACGATCTGATGCCAGCCTTCGTAGAGCGTCGGACGGATGAGGTCATTCATGCCGGCATCGACGATCTTGAAGATCTTGGCGGAGCCGCGCTTCTCGTAGAGCACTTTGGTGAGCATGACTCCGGCGTTGCCGACCATGAAGCGGCCGGGTTCGCAAAGAATGCGCAGACCGAGCGGTTCGAGGTGCGGCACCACGGCTTCGGCGTAGGCCTGAATGGTGAGCGGGTGGACTTCGGCATTTTCCTGCCACCAGGCGGAGTCGCCGGAGTCGAGGCTCTGCTTGTAATTTATGCCGATGCCGCCGCCGATGCTGAAGAATTCGATGCCATAGCTCTTTTTCACCTGCGTCACGAGAGGGATGACCTTCTGCACGGCTTCGAGGAAAGGATCCACATTGGTGAGCTGCGATCCGATGTGCATCTGCAGACCTTTGATGATCAGGTTCGGACAGTCGGCGGCCACGCGGGCATAGACGTCGATGATCTGGTCGAAATCGATGCCGAACTTGTTCTCGCTCTTGCCGGTGGTGATCTTCGCGTGCGTCTTCGCATCGACATTAGGATTCACGCGGACGGCGACGGGGGCCTGCATGCCGAGCTCGCCAGCGACCTGGTTGATGTAGTGCAGTTCCGCCTCGGATTCAGCGTTGAAGCAGTAGATGCCCTGCTTGAGGGCGTATTCGATTTCGTCGCGAGTTTTGCCGACACCAGCAAAGGTGCATTTGGCGGGATCGCCACCGGCCTTGATGACACGGTAGAGTTCGCCAGCCGAAACGATGTCAAAGCCGCCGCCGAGTTTGGCGATGGTGTTGAGCACAGCGAGGTTCGAATTTGCCTTCACTGCAAAGCAGATCAGGTGATCCAGCTTTGCCAGAGCAGCGTCCAGACGGGTGTAATGTCCGGCAATGGTGCTCTTGGAATAAACATAGAGCGGCGTGCCGTATTTCTCGGCAAGGGACTGAAGGGGGACGTTTTCGGCGAATAACTGGCCTTGGTGGTAGCGGAAGCTGTGCATAAGCGGGCGGCGTAAATAGGCGGGATTCACGCCTGCGCAACCCCGCTCAGGTTCATCCTTGGTGCATTTCCACGAGTTTTCTTCCGGAGGACAGCATCTCCACGAGCCACAAACGCATGGCCTTGAAGCCTCGCAGGAGCGCTCCATCCATGACTTCCTGGCAGCCGAAGTGCCGGGCGATCGTGTCTTCCAGCCTGCGGTAACGAGGCAGCAGAATGAGAGTGCTGCGAACCTCAGCGGGCTCTGAAGCAGGGCGCTGAGCCAGCGAAGGGTGCAGCAGTCCTTTGCAGATGACCATGTTTGCGTCCGCCAGAGCAATGCGGCGCTCAGGCAACACCAGCCACGGGTGATAGGTAAGAACGGCGCAGCCTTGAGTATCCTGTTTCAGCCTGACCAGGGTACGCACGGGCACGCCCTCGGTGCGGCGTGCCAGGAAGCCTTTCACGCCAATTTCCACATCGGCGGGGGTGGCGCGTTTGTTGAGCAGAAAATCGCTGCCCATGAGTGTGCCGAAAAGGGTGAGGCGAAACGACCAGCCGGCGAATAGCAGGCCGATGAGGATCAGCAGGAGAGAGACCGCCGCGCCAGCGTAGGGATGGATCATTGTGCTGCCGGCCACCAGGGCGATGAGGCCAAGTTTGACGATTTTGAGGCCCGCATCGACGATGCCAAAGGGAGAAAGAGCGATGAGAACATTGAGAGCGTGCGAACTGAGCCAGACCACGCCGAAGGCCACGATGG
>JAPLUN010000545.1 GCA_026397715.1 Verrucomicrobiota bacterium | reverse complement strand
ATGTTTCTACTTGAGTTCTTGAATGCGGATGTTTTTCCACATCACTTCCTTGCCCACCGCTTCGGTCTTTTTGCCAATCCCGTGCACCTGCAGGGCGATGACGCCCTCGGCGGTCATGTCATCAGCGAAGTCCGCCGCCGGGACGCCATTGATGAAAGTCTTGATGCTGCTGCCACGGCATTCGATGCGCGCCTGGTTCCACTCGCCCTGCTTGAAGGCCTTGCGGGCGGCCTCGTTGTTCTTCAGATCAAAGAGCCAGCCACGGCGGCCTTCGTCATAAACGCCGCCCGTGAAGGCACGCGCACTCGGATCAATTTCAAACTGGTAGCCATGCACCCGATCAGCCGGGAATTTCCTTTTTTTCCCCGCGATCTCGACTTCCGTCTCCCGGGTGTAGTAATTGCTGCGGAACTGAATCCCCGAGTTCATCGAGGGATCGACCTTGAACTCGAGTTCCAGGATGAAGTTCCCATACTTCTTCGTCGTGCACAGGAAGGAGTTCCCAGTGTCCGGCACCGTCTTGCCCACCACCGCACCGTTCTCCACACGGTACTCCGCCTTGCCGCTGTGCTGCTCCCAGCCTGCGAGGGTCTTGCCATCAAACAGCGGGACAAAAGCATCCTCGGCGTGCAGGGCGGCAGTGAGGGAGAAAACAGCGGCGAATGAAAGCAGACGGTTGGTCATAGGGCGGTGGTAAACGGCCTGACGCGCGCGGTCTTTCTCCTCTCCTGCATCAAGAACCGTCACACCCCGGTCACAAACCTTGTCCGGTTTTGGCTCGCACTGCGGGATGAACCCGCTAAAACATCCGCAGACTGCTCCAACCCAACCCATGAAGCGCTACTCCCTCGGCATCGACTACGGCACCAATTCCTGCCGCTCCCTTCTCATCGACCTCGACAACGGCGCCGAAATCGGCTCCACCGTCTTCAATTACCCGAGCGGTGAGATGGGCATCCTGCTCGATCCCAAAGATCCCCACGTCGCCCGGCAAAACCCGCAGGATTACCTCGACGGCCTCGAAGCCGTGGTGCGCGGTGCCTTGCAGCAGGCGCAGGCAAACGTCCCCGGCTTTGATCCCTCAGAGGTCATCGGCATCGGCATCGACACCACCGGCAGCACCCCCATTCCGGTGAACAAACACGGCACGCCACTCGGCCTGCTGCCCGAGTTTAAGAACAACCTCAACGCCATGGTCTGGCTGTGGAAAGACCACACCGGCTACGCCGAAGCGGCGGAGATCACGCAGCTTGCCCACGAGATGCGGCCCAGCATCATCGCTAAATGCGGCGGCATCTACTCCAGCGAGTGGTGGTGGAGCAAAATCCTGCGCCTCCGCCGCGTGGACGCAAAGGTCTTCGAGGCCGCCTTCAGCTTCGTCGAGCACTGCGACTGGATTCCCGCCGTGCTCACTGGCAACACCGATCCTCTCACCCTCAAGCGCGGCGTGTGCAGCGCCGGGCACAAGGCCATGTTCAGCACCGAATGGGGCGGCCTCCCGGACAAGGAATTCCTCGCCAAGCTGGACCCCGCGCTCGCCGATCTCCGCGACCGCCTCTACTCCGTGGCCCACACCGCCGATGTGAAGGCCGGCTCTCTCTGCGCCGAATGGTCCCAGTGCCTCGGCCTCAAAGAAGGCATCGCCATCAGCGTCGGCGCGTTTGATGCGCACATGGGCGCGGTCGGCGCAGGCATCAAAGAAGGCACGCTGGTCAAAATCCTTGGCACCAGCACCTGCGATCTCATGATCGCTCCTACCAGCAAACCTCTCGCCGACATCCCCGGCGTCTGCGGCATCGTGAACGGCTCCGTGCTCCCCGGCTACTACGGCATCGAGGCCGGACAGAGCGCCGTGGGCGACATCTTCCTCTGGTTCGTCAATCACCTCGTGCCCGACACCTACGGCGCCACCGTGGGCGAAAAATTCGTGAACATGGAGAAGGCCATGCTCGACAAAAAGCCCGGCTCCACTGGCCTCCTCGCGCTCGATTGGAACAACGGCAACCGCACCGTCCTCGTTGATGTCCGCCTCACCGGCCTGCTCCTCGGTCAGACCCTCCACACTGAGGCGCACGAAATCTACCGCGCCTACATCGAGGCCACCGCCTTCGGTGCCCTCACCATCATCAAACGCGTCGAAGAATACGGCGTTAAAATCGAGGAAGTCATCAACACCGGCGGACTCTCCATCAAAAACGCCACCCTCATGCAGTGCTACGCCGACATCATCGGCAAGCCCATGAAAGTCAGTCAGAGCGAGCAGACCTGCGCCCTCGGTGCCGCCATCTTCGGTGCCGCCGCCGCCGGGGCAGGGGACATTCACACCCTCCAGTCCCAAGTCACCGCCACCCGCGAAAAAGTCTATTATCCCATCCCCGAAAACCAGGCCGTCTACGCCGAACTCTACACCCTCTACCGCACCCTCCACGACGCCTTCGGCACCACTGAATGGAGCGGCAAGATCAACCACGTGATGAAGCAGTTGCTGGATATTCGGGCGCGGCAGAGCTGACCCCCATGGAATGGCGAGAGTCTGCGGCGTTTTATCCGCGCAAGCTCCGCCCCACTCCCGCCGTTTGGCTCTCCTGCATGATCTCCCTCCGCACGCTTTCCCTGCTCCTCGCACTCACCCCTTCGCTCCTTCTTGCCGAAGACTGGCCGCAGTGGCGCGGACCGCGTCTCGATGGCACTTCCAAAGACACCGGCTTTCCGATCTCCGCAGAAGGCAATGTCACGTGGAAGGTCGAGCTCCCCGGCAGTGGTCATGCCTCGCCCATCGTCTGGCGGGATCACATCTTCATCGTCGCCGCATTGACAGAAAACCAGGAGCGAGTCCTGCTCTCTTTGGATCGTGCTTCCGGCAAACTCCTCTGGCAGTCCACGGTGGTCAAAGCGCCCATCGAGAGCATCCACAAACTCAACAGCCAGGCCTCCAGCACTCCCGCCACGGATGGCGAGCGCGTCTTCACCGCTTTCCTCGACAACACCGAGACCGACGCCACACGCGCGGCGAATGCCGGTCGAGTCAACGGCAAAGGCGAAGTTCCCAAAGGCACCGTGGTCATCTCCGCACACGACTTCAGTGGCAAACAAATCTGGCAGGTGCGCCCCGGCCTCTTCTCCAGCAAGCACGGCTTCTGCTCCAGCCCCATCGTTTTTGAAGACAAGGTCATCGTCAATTGCGACCACGATGGAGATGGCTACATCGTCGCCCTCGCCAGAACCGACGGCAAGGAACTCTGGCGCATCGCCCGCCCCAACAACACCCGCAGCTACTGCGTCCCGCTCATCCGCGACATCGCCGGCCGCACGCA
>JAPLUN010000286.1 GCA_026397715.1 Verrucomicrobiota bacterium | reverse complement strand
CGATGAAGCTGAGCTACCACCTGCGGGTTCAGGCAGAGGTCAATGAAGCCGTGGATTGGTATGAGGAACAAAGTCCTGGTCTCGGAGAAGACTTCTTCACCAAGCTGAAGGAAGCTCTGGTTCAGATTGAGGCACACCCGGAAGGGTTCAGCTTCTGGCTGGCTTCAGTTTCTGTCCGCCGGGTGAAACTGCGGCGGTTCCCATACGATGTGCTCTATGAAATCCGACCCGGACGGATCCGCATTCTCTGCCTGCGACACGAAAAGAGGCACCCTCGATATGGGATTGGGAGATCGTGATGCTTCAGACTTTGGCTGGCAGACTGTCTGCATCACAAGCTGCAACGCGACTCTTCGAATTCACAACCTACAACTCCGTGATCATCTTCCCCTCCTTCGTGCGGCACGGCATGTGGAGGTGATCCAGCCAGACGGGCATGAAGTAGTTGATGAGGAACTTCCGCGCCTCGGCGAGATCGTCAAAGGTGACTTCCGGCCAGGAGATGCCGCGTTCTTGAAAGTAGAATTCCCATTCGCCCCGGCGTTTGGAAATGAAGTAGCTGCCGTCGCGCCCACCTACTTCTGTGTTCACCCCCGGCAGGTCTTCAGGCTGCAGACCTTGGGCCGCGAGACTCGCCTCGATGTCCTTGCGCGTCAGCGTGAAGATCCGGTTCACCGCCTCCTGGCAGCGCTCCGTGTTGCCCTCTTCATTCGTGTCGCGCCACTCCGGTGGCAGTCCCAGATGCGCCAGCGACCACGTCGCCACATCCTCCCGGGATTGCAGCACCTTCATCTGCTCGGCGATGGTCAGGGGTTCAGCAGCCTTCATGCACCAAGGTTCCCGGAAACCGTCAGCAATCAAGCCCGTGGGATCGGCGGCCCGGTCCGCCCGCCAGGGCCCGTAGGTTGGGTGTGTTTGGCGTCGGGCGTGTATCGTGCTCCACAGCGCTCTCCGCCAAACCGCCCGACTGCGAGGACGTTCGTACGCCATGGTGCGTTGCCGTACGCTGATGGACGGGCGGGCTGTCGCCACACCCATCCTACGACCACCTTTGCCTGTCTTCTCGCGGATCTTCCGACTCGCTTGCTACGCATACCGTCCCGGTCGGTTCGCGGTATCACTGCGCGCGCTCGGCGCTGGTGCTGGCCGGTGAATGACCTTCTGCGAAGGCAGCCAGCCTTGATCGCGCCACTTGCGCAGCCCGGCCCGCCAGTCCTTGATCGCATTTTGGCCGTTCATCCAGCCGTTCGCCTGCCAGTGGTTGAACATCGAGGCGCCATCGCTGGCCGGCAGTCCGATCTGCACCGCGTAGGCCTCCAGCTCCGCCTGGGTGCCACGGCTGGCATGGGGCTCTGTGCTGCTGGAAGACTCCAGGCCTTTGAGGGTGATGCGCGGGTCCGCTTTGTTCAGCCAGTTCAGCAGTCTCGCACGGCTGAGGCGCTTTTGTTTCAGCTCGCACCAGGCGGTGAGTTTTCCCAGTTCCGTCGGGATGTCGAGGGCTTGATACGCCGGGTTCGTGGCGAGGTGCGCGAGCCACATCGCGTCATCCGCCGGCAGTCTTTGGCGCTTGGGTTTCCGGGTCGCTGACAGGCATTGCGCTGCCGAAAGCTGCGCTGCTTGGCCTAAACCCGTCTCGGCCTCGCGTACGTACGCGGGCGTGCGCCCTTGTGCAGGTGTGGGGGCGTGTGGGTGGGCGGGGGAAAGGGGAGTCTGAGGGGAAAGGGGGAGGGAGGGAGAGAGGGGGAGAGGTGTTGGGTTTTCAGACGATGCAGACACATCCAGACGCTCCAAGACGGGTTCAGATGGTGGTAAGACGTTTTCAGACGCGCGCAGACGCTGTGACTCATAGTAGCGGCGGTTTCTTTCGGCACGCCTGCTGGCCTTGGATGGCTCCGCATCCACGATCACGCCACCCTCGGGGGTGAGTTCAAAGCGCCGGCCCGAGGCGAGCAGCGCGGCAATCATTTCTGGCGGGAACACCATGGTTAGATTGTGGTATGAAGTGGTATTCAAAAGCAGAGTTCCGCTCCGGTAGACATGGAGTAGACATGGACTTTTTCCAGGTGCCGTTCCAGAAGCTCCGGGTAGCCGGTCGTGGCGCTGGGATGCAGGCGCTCATGGCAGGGGCGGCAGATCGCCACCAGCTCGAAAAGGAGCTCATCACCCACATGGGCATAGGTCAGATGGTGGACTTCCGTGGCCCGAGCCTCCCAACACCCTTCGCAGGTGACCCTGGCCCTCCTCAAAACGCGCTGGCGCACGGACCGCCAGTCAGCAGACGCCAGATAGCGGCGATAGACAGCCCGCCACTCCTCCTTCCGCCTGGCGATGGCAGCTTCCCGGCACTGCCCGTAGGCATCCATGCCACCGCGCAGGCGCCTCTGGTAGAGTTCCTCATCCCACGGCGGGCACTTCTCGCGGTTGGGGACGCTGGAGTGCGGGAGTGAATGGCTGAGCTTCTGGCCGCAGTCAGCACACTGAATGCGATAGAAAGGCTTGCCGTCCGTCTGAAGTGCCACACGAGGCTCCCGCCGCAGATGATCGCAATGCCGCTGCCTAGCCACCTCCGCGCTGATCTCACGGCTGTTGATTTTCAGCGAGGGAAACAGCCACTTGCGGCGCATGTGGCGTTGCTGGGTGATCTCTTCCATGAGGATGGGCAGGTGTGTTTCCATAGGTGTCTGGAGGCAGTGCTAAAACCGGTTTGGATGCCCCTGATGACCGGCGTCTCTTTCTTCCAAGCGCCGGCCCGTAGCGGGCAACAAGGCAATCGTTTCTGGTATGATTACCATGGATATATCATGGTATGATTCGGTATTTTATCAAGCACTTTCGACCTGCTTTACGCTCTCATCCAGGCCTCCTCCCAGCCCCTGCAGACCCGCACCCGGCGGCCGGATTTCAAGAGACGCACCCGCCCCCCGGCCTGTGGGCAAAACCTCGCAAAAGGAAGCAAATCAGCGCAGGCGTGGGCATTCAATCCAGCCTCCCGATGAGTTATGATTCTAGCCCCCAGCCCGCCGGACGACCCCGATCCCGTTCCAGTGTAATCCCTTTTGAAGTCCCCGCCCGCAGCGCTTACCGGTCCGCACCCCGGGCCGGTAAGCCGCTCCCCCACGCA
>JAPLUN010000608.1 GCA_026397715.1 Verrucomicrobiota bacterium | reverse complement strand
GATGTTGGAATCGGCGCGCCAGGCGAGGTCCACGCAGGAGGCCTTGTGCTGGCCGAGGATGTAGAATTCCCCGCCGTTTTCGGCTTCCCAGACATTGACGTTGCCGTTGCGGTCGCTGGTGGCCAGCAGCACACCATCCGGGCTGAAGGTGGTGCTCATGACCCACTCAGTGTGCTTGCTGATGACGTATTCTTCTTCGCCGTTGGCCGTGCTGTACACTTTGACCTTCTTCGAAGGGCTGCCGATCACGATATGCTTGTGATCGGGGCTGATGTCCGCAGACATGACCTGGTCGAACTCCTTGCCGACTTCGGTGATGCGTTTGCCGGTTTTGACGTCCCACACGATGGCGTGGCCGTTTTTGCCGCCACGCCCACCACCCATGATGAGCAGGGAGCCATTGCGGCTGAAGCGCAGGCTGCGCGCGTAGCCTTCGGTGTAGGGGAAAATGCCGACGAGCTGCCTGGTGTCGGTGTCGTAAAGCAGGATCTGCTTGGGTGCAGCCAGAGCCATCAGCGAGGTCCACGGGCTGGCGGCCATGGCCGTGATAGCCGTGGTGTGCTGGGTGACGATGACGGGCTCCAGCAGCACGTGCTCCGGCTTGGCGATAGGGCCTTCCGGCTTGCCGCTGGTGACGCTGACGGCCATGTCCACCTTCGGCTTGGCGGATTTTTTGGCGATGCTCGATTTGGTGTCGAGGATGCCGCCTTTGATCCATGCGGCGATGAGGTCGAGATCCTTCGGGCCCAGCGGCGCGCCTTCCGGCGGCATGAAGGGTTCTTCCTTCTTGGCGCAGGTGCTCCAGATGCGGCTGCTGTCCACATTGCCGGGATCGACCACGGACCCACCGCCGCCGCCGTTCATGAGGGCGCCGAAGCTGGTCAGATCGAGGTCACCCTTCTTTTTATCAGGATTATGGCAGGAGAAGCATTTGTTCTCCAAAAGAGGGCGGATGTGATCTTGGTACGTGATTTTTTCGGCAGCGTCCTGGGCATGAAGGGACATTGCGGCGAAAGCCGCGCAAGTCAGCGAAAGGGTGGTTTTGGACATCATAGATGGATGATGGGGTGAAATACGCACGTGGGGGGCGAAGACTTTCGTCAGAGGGGCGGTGGCCAAGAAATGTGTCAAGAAGGGCAACCCAGGCGTTCAATCCCCCTGGCAGGGATAAATGCGCTAAAGGTATGCGTAGAATGGCGGGGGTGCATCCTTATCACTGGGCTGTTTCCAAGTCCTTTGAGAGTGCTTTCTTTATGGGGATGATCAGAAACGAGAGCCAGCCAATCACCTTCTTCAAGCCGCTGTTTTACGTCGCGGCCTTTTTGATGGCCGGGCTTTTGCTGCCTTTTGTCTGGCTGCGGGAGACACCTTACTTCTGGACAAATGCCGGCGGGTATCCCCTCTGGCTGCGCGATCTGGTGCTGATCGCTTACTACCCTCTCCTGCTGGCCTATGTGGGTTTGCAGTCTTTCCTGAGCTGGTTGCTGCTGTGCCAGCCGGCACGTTCCGTCAGAGGGTTTTGCATTGAGGCTTTTCTGCTGGTGGTGC
>JAPLUN010000007.1 GCA_026397715.1 Verrucomicrobiota bacterium | reverse complement strand
ACGCTTCTGCGGGCCGTGCAGAAACATCAGCGAGTGGTCATTCTCAGCCTGATCGGTGACTACACGAACTGGCCTCCGGTCAAAGGCCGGGAGCAGGGCCTGCTGGAACTTTCCAAACAGCTTGCCGCTGAGCGGGGGATTGAGATGCGTTTTTTGCCTTACAAGAGCCTGGGCTTCGAGCCGACTCTGGAGACCAAGCGGGCTGTGGCCGAAGTGGTGGACGAGGTGAAGCCGGACACCGCCTTCATGCTCTGGCCACGTGACCGCCATCCTGACCACGAGGCGGCCAGTGCCATCTGCCATGCGGCCTTGTATCAGCCGGCGCGCCTGCTCGGACGCGATGAGGTGAAGACGCCTTCACGCGTGTATTGGTATGACAACGGTCCCGGGCATACGATCGGCTTTGAGCCGGACACGTATGTCGATGTTTCTTCTGAATGGCCGGCTGCAAGCGAGTGGCTGGGGCGGCTGATGGCCTACGTGCGCAAGGAAGACTATGATCCGGCCAAAACGGATGCTGCCATGGAGACCAAAAGCGTGCTCTCCCGTTATCGTGGGCTGGCCTGCGGGGCCAAGTATGCCGAGGCTTTCAAGAGCGTGCGGCCGGTGGTGAATGCCGAGTTTTAAAACCCATGCCACTCTTCAATGAGTGGTACCCCCGGTAGGATTCGAACCTACGACAAATTGATTAAGAGTCAACTGCTCTACCAACTGAGCTACGGAGGCATGTTTGAAACCAAACAGCGTTGGAAGGGAGGGAGTTTTAATCGTGTCTGGGCTTGGCGCAAGTGAGTTTTATACTCGAAGGGCAACTTTCGGGCATTGGCGCATCACCCAGAGGGGCTGATACGCAGGCAACCCGGCATGATTTTGGATGTCTTCCAAGCGCTGCCGTGGTATCCCGCATGCATGCGTGTGCTGGTTTTCCTCCTTTTTACGTCGTTGCAGGCCGTGCTCGCGGCAGATCTTCCCCTGGCAATCACCTTGGCTGGTCAGCCGGGGGTCTACACGATCAAGCGATGGAAAAACGACTGGCCGGGCTGTGAATTTGAAGGTGGCATCGCTCAAGGGCGGATTGCCATCATCGAACGCGATGCATTGAAATGGCTGCGGGTGAATTTTGCCATCGGGAAGATTGGTCCCGAGGAAGGTGGCGCGGGCTGGCGGATGCCATTTGGCAAACATGAGACGGCGGAGCTGAGCTACACGGTGCGCTTCAGCAAGGATTTCGATTTCGTCAAAGGTGGCAAGCTGCCGGGACTGTGTGGTGGCCCGGACAATGTGAGCGGCGGTCGCCGGGCGACGGGGACGAACGGCTTCTCAGCGCGTCTGATGTGGCGCAAGGACGGCCGAGGCGAGGCTTACGTGTACCACAAAAATCAAAAGGGAGACTATGGCGACAGCTTTGCCTTTCCTGCCGACTTCCGCTTTCCAACCGAAACTCCGGTCAAGGCACGCATCGTCGTGACGATGAACACTGTGGGCAAACGAGATGGAACTTTGCGTGTGTGGATCGACGGAAAGCCTCTAGTGGAACGAACCGACATGGAATGGCGCACGGTGGACAGCTTTGGCGTGGACGGTCTCTACTTTGAAACCTTTCATGGTGGTGGTGATGCCTCGTGGGCGCCGACGCGGGCCTGCTGGGCGGAGTTCGCGGAGATGAAAGTCAGCAAATAACGACAGGGCCGCGAAGTCCTTCGTCCCGGATAAAAAATGACGTGGCAGACGAACGAGTCATTCGCCACGTGCCGATGGCCAGGGAAATCAGAACACTCCGAGACGTGTGTTGCTATTGACGTTGAGCGGCAGTCCGCGAGTTCCCACGCGAGCGTTCACGCCTGAAGGCCGGGGGGCTGGCCTGGAAGGATAATGGGAGGGGTGGTTGTTGCCGTAGTAGCCGTTGTTGTTGTGGTAGCTTGGGTGATAAGGACGGGCGGGTGGACGGCGGGAGTATCCCGGGCCGGTGTTCACGTAGCCACCCGCATCAACGCAACTGGACAGCGTCGCCATGCACAGACCGAGAGTGAATAACTGGATGATGTTTTTCATTGGATAGAGAGGTTCTATCCCATACATCGGCTCAAATTGATTTGTGGCCTTACGTTCCGCATTCACCGGGCCTTGATCAACTGCACGGCATCCGCTCCGACGATGCCGTCGGTGTCCTTGGTGCTGATCGTAATGACGGCGCTCTTGTCTGCAGTGAAAGGGAAAACGCCGAGGCTGACGAAGAGCTTGTCGATGGGTGGTGCCTTGCGTTGATTCACGAGCACGATTTGCGTGCCCTTCGAATGTTCAATGGTCACAGGCACATTGCTGGCACGGTTTGGAGCCGAGGCATAAGATACGCGCACTTCGTATTTGCCTGTGGTCGGTATCTTCAAGCGATAGATGACGCTCTTGGTGCCTTTCTCGGTGTTTGCGTCATGGATGCTTGAGCCATCGACGGGATTGCCATAAGCACTGCCGGTCCAGTGTCCGATCTGCTCAGCTTCCTGCTCGCTCATGAGAATGCCGGGCAGCTTGGCGGAGCGGACCATGCTGGCGAGAGAGGCGAGTTCGAGCACGGCTTTTTGTTCGAGCAGTTTTTTGCGCAAGGCGGGCACGTCGATGTTTTGCACCGGGGTCTTCGCCTTGATCGCCATGACGGCGGCAAGGCCTGATGCCTGGCCCAGCGCCAAGTAAACCGGCTCCATCCGCAGTGAGCAGTATGCGATGTGGCTGGCGGAGAGGCAGACAGGGACGAGCAGATTTTCGCATTCGGCACGCTTGGGTGTTAGACTGCGGTAGGGAATCTGGTAGGGCAGGGCCGGGGTGTCTTGAAAGCTGCCTTCATCACGCACGGTGCCGTCTTCGGCGAGGATGCGCTGGACGATGTGGCAGTCGATCAGGAACGAGCCCATGCCGACAGAGTCGTCTTTGAAGATGTCGGTTTGCAGATCCTTTTGCACCATGACGTACTCGCCGATCATGCGGCGGCCTTCGCGCACATACAGCGCATAGGGCCAGTGGGCGTTGTCCGCGAATTCGTCTTTGCACAAGCCCCAGGAGTTCGTCTGCTCGCGCAGACTTTGCGGCACGCGTTCATCATGGCCGAGGAACCACAGCATGCCCTGGATGAAGTCGGTGTGGTCCTCCCAGATGCGGGCGCGTGTGGCGGCATCGCCATCGGGGTAGTCGAAGTTTGCGCCAGGATAGTCGGTGGAGAACAGGCCCTGGGCATTGAGGTCGAATTTGCCATTGGCGACGTTGCCGAGATGGAACAAGCGACCGAAGCGAACGCCGGGGAAGGCGTGAATCAGGCGCAACAGAAGTTCGTACTTGGCAGGATCGTAGGTGGCCGGTTTTGGAAAGGGAACCAGGATGTCTGCGCGCTGTGTGACGCAGATGCGGAAGTTGTAGCTCTGGGTGAGCTTGTCCGCGCTGCCGGGGGCCATTTTCGGATCCGGGAAGACACCGAAGATGGGTTTGCCCTGCGCATCCAGGCCGGAGATGCTCGCAGGCGTGCCGTGAATGTAGCTGGGCCCTGTGCCGCCGATGCTTGGGCAGTCGCTTTCCATGACTTCGATGGTGCGCGGGCGGATGGGCATGGGGTGATAGCCCGCGAGCGGCTCACCATACTGCGCGGTGCTTTCACGCCCGACGATGTAGCTGACCTTGGCCGCTGCCATGAGATCGCCTTCATAGGTGGCATCGATGAATTCTTTGCCGTGGTAGATTGTGCCGTCGCTTGTGGTCAGGCTGCTGATGCGCGCACGCTCTTTCGTGATCGACTTGAGCGACTGTGCTGTGACCACCTTCACACCGGCTTCCTGCAGCATCGTGTGAAACGTGCTCAGGTTCACGCTCGGCTCCGCATACCACATGGGGGTGCCCGGCTTGGCGGCAGCGGCGCGTGCGAAAAACTCACGAGGGAAACCGCCGATGGTGTCCTCCTTGCCGATGTCTGACCGGCATAGACCGCCGGTGACCATGCCGCCGACCCATTTTGTGGGCTCGATGACGACTACGGACGCACCCTCACGTGCGGCAATGATACCTGCGCTCAGACCTGCGGGAGTGCCGCCATAAACGACGAGATCAAAATCTGCCGCAGTGAGAGGCGAGGCAAGGCCAAGAAGGAGGAGCAGGCGGTGAAAAAGCATGAGGCGAAAAAGGA
>JAPLUN010000675.1 GCA_026397715.1 Verrucomicrobiota bacterium | reverse complement strand
GCCACGAGCCCAGGCACGCTGTAGTAGCCTGCCGGACGGTCGCCGCTTTTGTGGAAGACTTGGTTGTAGTCATCAAACGCCACGCCCCAGCAGTTGTGCCCCGCTTTTCCGCCGTTGAAGTAGCCAGCCATTTGCTGAGTGCGCGCGTTCAACTTCCACACACCCGCTTTGTCCAGCCGCGCCAGTCCCCACGCCGTTTCCACCCGTGAAAACGCATGCAGCCCCTGCGTGAACCATAGCGCGCCATCAGGACCGTGGCAGATCGAGTTCGCCAGTTGATGCGTGTCGCCGATGCCGAACCCCGAGAACAGCACCGTCTTCTCATCCGCCTTGCCGTCACCGTTCGTGTCCTTGAGATGCACGATCTGGTCGAAGTCGCAGACATACACACCACCCGCGCCCACCTCCACGCCCTGCACCATGGTCAATCCTTCCGCAAAGCGCGTGGATTTGTCCGCCTTGCCATCCCTATCCGTGTCTTCAAGCACGAGGATGAAATCCGAAGGCTTGATACCCGGCCTTGTCTGCGGGTACGTCGGTGAGCACGCCACATAAAGGCGGCCGCGTTCATCCCAGGAGAACTGCGTCGGCTTCGCCACGCCTTCCGCCTCGGAGGCAAAAAGATTCATCTCATACCCCTCCGCCACCGTGAAAGCCGCCATCTGCTGCTCCGGCGTGAGCACCGTCTCCGTGACCACGGGTGATTCCGGCTTTGGCTCGTCCTGCACCTTCTCGCCCTTCGCCAGCGCATGAATGCGTGCGTCCAGCTTTGCGACGAGCGGCTTCCGTTCTTCAAAGCTCTCCCGCAGCGACGGCGCATCCTTGGCGGGCTTGCCAAACATCTGCGTCACACGGTCACCATAAACAAACGACCAGTTCGCCGGACGCCAGCAGTCGAACCACAGACGGTTCTTCTCCACAATCGCCGCCTTCACCGCGCTGAGATCATCCGCATCGCTCGACGAGGCTCCAAGTTGCTGTGCGATCTCCCGCGCCGCCACGCGCAATCCCAGCGCGTTCAGATGCAGGCCATCATCGGTGAGTCGCTCCCCTGTTCTGGCCGACAAAGGCGTAAACAGATCAACGAAGACCGCACCACGCTGCTTCGCCACCTCGCGCACCGCATCCGCATAAGCTTTCACATCCGCATTCCGCTGCGTCAGGTCCGGCGCATGCAATGCCGTAGGCTTTTCAAACGGCATCGGAGACACCAGCACCAGACGAGGTGTTTGCCCGGTAAACTGATCCAGCAGCCGATGATAGGCCGACTTGAACTCCGCCAGCCGCTTCACGCCATCAAACGATTCCGTCTGTCCAAATTGCGCGATCACAATGCTCGCACCCGCTGCGTCGAGCTGCGCCTTCCAGTCGCCGAAATTCAAATCCCGCCACTGCTCATACACCGTGTCACCTTCCCAGGCCATCGAGCGAAAACGCGGCTGCTTGGCCGCATACGCCGTCCCAAATAACGCTTCAAATTCTCCCACCTTCTGCTCGCGCACCAGATTCTCCTGGCCCGCCATCACAATCACTTCGTCCTGCTCCAGCACAAATTTGCCATCCTTGAACGCTTCATGTTTCGCCACCGCAGCGCCAGGATTGCCAAAGCGATTCAGCACATCCTTCTCTTCAGGAACCATCGCGTCCGGTAAAGCCTCGATGGTGATGTTGCGGAAAGAGATCTGCGCCTTGCACTTGCCGTGGATCTGCAGCGCGATGAGTCCCTTCAGGTCGATGCCCGGCTCACGTTCGGTGTAGTCCACCGTGCGCACCTTGTTAACAAACAACTGAATCCGCTGCTCCTCGGCCCGGATTTCATAGGTGTTCCATTCGCCTGGCTTCTCCGCTTTCTCGATCAGCTCCTTCGCCGGTTGCAGCAGCATCTTCTTCCGCCGCGATTCATCATACAGGCAGCCCGAATAACCCGCGCCGATGTCTGCCTGATAGCCGCTCATCTCATTCGGCGGCTGCTGGATGCGCACACTGCGGAACTGCACCCCGCCGTTCACAAAGCCCTCCGTGCCCTCCAGCTTGTACTCCAGCCGCAGGATGAAATTCCGGTACACCTTCTTCGCCGTCAGGAACTCGTTCTGTGGATTCCCCTCCAGCGATCCGCCAACGATCACCCCGTCCTGCACCCGCCAGATCTTCGTCGTTTCGCCATCCCAGCCTTTGAGCGTCTTGCCATCAAACAAAGACACCGGTTCGGCGGCGGAAACCAGCAGGGGAAATAGAGCGAGCAGGGGGAGTAAGCGCATGGTCGGAAAAAAGGTCGGGCCGGATCAAACGCGGATTCGAGCCGGATGCATGCGCAAAGTTTCTGCAAACATCCCTGCCGGACGTATGTTCTTCTACCCAACCATGCGCCTGCTCGCCTTCCTTTTCCTTTCCACTGCCGTCTTTGCCCAGACTGAGGCGGATTTCCTCACCAACCCCCGCCAGCTCACTTTCGAGGGCAAACGCTCGGGGGAGGGTTACTTCTCCGCCGACGGCACAAAGATGATCTTCCAGTCCGAGCGCGAAGAAGGGAACCCGTTTTATCAAATCTACCTCATGGATCTCGAAACCGGCGATCAGGAGCGCATCTCCCCCGGCATGGGCAAGACTACCTGCGCGTGGATCCATCCCGACGGCAAACGTGTGCTGTTCGCCTCCACCCACACCGACCCCGACTCGAAAAAGCTGCAAGCCGCTGAGTATGAAGAGCGCAAGAACGCCAAAGTGCGTCGCTACTCCTGGGACTACGACGAGCACTACGACATCTGGGAATACTCGCTCGTGGACAAATCCCTCAAAAAACTCACCCACACCCGCGGCTACGATGCCGAGGGCGGCTATTCGCCCGATGGCAAAAAAATCGTCTTCGCCAGCAATCGCCAGGCCTACGAAACGAAGCTCAGCAAAGAGGACGAAGAGCGCTTGAAGATCGACAAACAGTACTTCATGGAGATTTACACTGCCGATGCCGATGGCTCGAACGTGAAGCGCCTCACCGAAGCCCCCGGCTACGATGGCGGCCCCTTCTTCAGCGCCGATGGCAAGCGCATCTGCTGGCGCCGCTTCACCCCGAAGGGCGATGTGGCCGAGGTCTGGACCATGAATTCCGACGGCAGTGATCAAAAACCCATCACCAAACTCGGCGCGATGAGTTGGGCACCTTATTTCCATCCCAGCGGCGAGTACCTCATCTTCACTACCAACCTGAACGGCTTCGCCAATTTCGAACTCTACATCGTCGATGCCGCAGGCAAACACGACCCCGTGCGCGTCACCACCACCGACGGCTTCGATGGCCTGCCCGTCTTCTCTCCAGATGGTAAAAAACTCTCCTGGACCAGCGGCCGCGGGGCAGGGGGCCCCTCCCAGATATACCTCGCCGACTGGGACCACGATCACGCACTCACCGCGCTCGGCCTCAAGACCGATCCGCAGGCAGTTATCACCAAGACTCCCGAGCCCGACTTCGCCGCCACCGCCGCCGAGATCCGTCCCGAAGACATGAAGCAGCAGGTCACTTACCTCGCCAGCGATGCCCTCGGCGGCCGCCTCACCGGCACCGAAGGCGAAAAACTCGCCACCCAGTATGTCGCAGACGTCTTCCAAAAGATCGGCCTCGCTCCCATGGGCGACGACGACACCTACTTCGACAACTTCGACTTCACCGCCGGCGTCGCCCTCGGTGAAGGCAACGAGCTGAAGCTCAACGGAATCGAGTCGAAGGTCGATGTGGACTGGAAACCTCTGTCCTTTTCTCAGAACGGCGAGGTGAAAGCCGCAGGCATCGTGTTCGCCGGTTACGGCATCGAAACTCCCGACGAGGCCACCGGCACTGACGGCAAGAAGATCGAGACATACAGCAGCTACGCCCACCTCGATGTGAAGGACAAATGGGTGCTCGTCTTCCGCTACCTGCCCGAAGGCATCACGCAGGAACGCCGCAACGATCTCAGCCGCTACGCCAGCCTGCGCTACAAGGCGCTCACCGCTCGCCAGAAAGGCGCGCGTGGTTTGATCGTCGTCAGCGGCCCGAATTCCAAAGTCGTGCAGCAGCTCTCACCGCTCACGTTTGATGCCTCCCTCGCCACCAGTGGCATCGCCGCCATCAGCATCACCGATGCCGTGGGTGACAAGCTCCTCGCCAGCGCCGGCAAGAACCTCAAGGAACTCCAGGACAAGCTCGACAACGGCGATCTCATGGGGGGAATCGACTGCAAAGGCCTCACGCTCGCCGCAAACATCGTCATTCAGCAGGAGAAGAAAAAAGGCCGCAACGTCCTCGGCGTGCTGTCCTACGGCGACAAGCCCGATCCCCACGTCGCGCCACTCATCGTCTGCGCGCATGTGGATCACCTTGGCAGCAGCGGAGGATCAAACTCACGTGCCAAGGGCGATGAAGTGAACAAGATTCACCACGGCGCCGACGACAACGCCTCCGGTACCTCCGCCGTGCTCGAAATCGCCCAGTGGCTCGCCGATTTAAAAAAGCAGGGCAAGCTCACGCTGAAGCGCGATATCATCTTCGCCGCTTGGAGCGGTGAAGAACTCGGCCTGCTCGGCAGCAATCACTTCGTCGAGGTCTACGCCAAGATGATCAAGGGCGATCCCAACGCGAAACTCACCGGCATGTTCGCCGCCTGCCTGAACATGGACATGATCGGCCGCTTCCAAAAGACGCTCGTCATGCAGGGACTTGGCAGCAGTTCGATTTGGGCCAAGGAAATCGAAAAGCGCAACGCACCCATCGGTCTGCCCATCACCACGCAGAATGACGCACACCTCCCCACCGACAGCACTGCGTTTTATCTGCGCGGCATTCCCACGCTGAACGCCTTCACCGGCTCCCATGCCGACTACCACATGCCTAGCGATACCGCAGACAAGATCGACTACGTCAACGCCGCCAAGATCGCCAGGCTCATGGGCCTCATCGCCCGCGGCATCGCCACCACCGATCCCGCACCTGATTACGTCGCCATGGAGGCGCCGAAAAACCAGGGTGCCCGCACCGGTCTCCGCGCCTACCTTGGCACCATCCCCGACTACGCCCAGGGCGACATCAAAGGCGTCAAACTCAGCGGCGTCTCCCCAATCGGTCCCGCCGCAAAAGCCGGCGTCAAAGCCGGAGACATCATCGTCAAGCTCGGCGGCAAGGACATCACCAACATCTACGACTACACCTACGTCATGGGCGATCTCAAGATCGGCAAAGAAACCACCATCGCTGTCCAGCGCGAAGGCAAAGAAGTCGAAATGAAGATCACGCCCGGCTCGCGCGATTGATCACGGCCTGAACATGAATTCCTTCGTGTTCAGCAGCGCCCACGCCACATCTTCGTCCGTCGCTGCTGTGCGCAGGATCGCTGCCCGTTCGTTCTCGGTGGGCTCACGACCCAGCAGTTCTAGAAACATTCCCTCGGCATCACCAGCTTGAGCTGTCACTTGGTCGATGAGTTTGTCATTCATCATGAAGCGCACCAGTTCATGCGAGAGCGGAGTCCGGCTTTCATCCGTCCATTCGCGTGTGCCTCGGCCCAGCATGCAAAGAGGGTGCTCAGGCTGCGGCACTTGTGGCAGCTGGGCGTCAGATTCAGCGGTGAGTGTTTTCCAGATAACCTCCGAAGGAAGGCGTCGGATCTGCGGTGCCGGCGAGAGGTAGCAGTCTCTCCACTTGAAGTTGTAGTCGATGCCCGACCGGCTGTAGGCCTCGGTGCGCGCCAGGATACGCTGGAATTCCCCAATGCGGCCACCGCAGCGCAGGAACTCCTCGATGAGCAGCTTGGTGGCTTGTGAAAAATCATCGGGCTGATTCGTCTTCAATCCAAACCAAGTGGCGGCTCCGCGTGGCGATCCGCTGAAGCAGCTCCGATGGTAGAGATTCGGATTGCTCCGGCCCTTGATGCCGTGCCACGCAGGCGCAGGATCCACCCCACCCACGGTGATGTCCACCTCCTCCCCGGGCATGCCAAACAGGCCACTCCACACTCGAAGCGATGCTACCAGGGCGAAACGCTTGCTCTGATCCTCCTCGGTGATCCATTGGACCACCTGCATGACTTTGTCCTGATCGTCGCGGATGCGTGGCCAATAGTTACGAGACAGATGCAGTGTCTCCGGCTGAACTACTTCCCCTGGTTTGCCATTGGGGTATTCATAATCGAGTGGCAGGCGCATTTCTTTTTGACCTGTGAAGCAGGCGGCGAAGGCATAGCAGCCATGCTCAGTGTAGTCGTTGAAAGGATGGTCGTGGCACATGGCACAATAGAGGTCTTCACCCAGCACCGTGTAGGCCGTCTCCACGCTGGTACGCATGACGTTGCCTTGATCAATCGAAGGCTTGAGCCAGCTTCCGACCATGGCGGCGACGATTTCGGCATACGGGCGGTCTTCCGCTGCCGCCTGCCTCAGCCAGGGGATCGTTTTGTAATCGTTGTCGGTCACACGAAATGCCTCTGCCAGCATGCGGAAGCGCACCTCGGCACCACCCGGTTCGCGAGTGAGCGCGTCCGTGAGTCTGGCGCGTTTGCCGGGCGCGGTGTCCGCGATAAAAGTACGCACCTCATCCGGGCGCGGCAGCCTTCCCGCGAGATCAATGCAGGCGCGGCGCAGGAAGCTTGTGTCGTCAGCCATGGGCGGCAGCGTCGGCAGTGCGGGTGTGTAGCCATTCGGCTGGCGTTTTTCAGCGATGAGCCGGTAATCATGCATCAGCGCGGCATCCAGACGGTCCGCAGTTTGCTGGATCGTGTCGTTGATCTTGTCCGGTGAAACGGTCTGCTTGGTTTCCTTCTCAGGAGTACAGGACAGCAGGATGACGCAGGGCAGCAGGCAGCATTTCATGCTGCCTGCAACGGTTGGACACGCGAGTTCTTAGAACCTGCCTTTCGTGCAGGCTTGCGCGGACCACAGGCCGCGCTAAGAAACAGCCCCCATGAAAATCCTCGTTACTGGCAAAGGCGGTCGTGAACACGCGCTCATCACCGCACTCAGCGAATCCCCGCAAAAGCACGAACTCTTTGCCTATCCAGGCAGCGATGCCATCGCCACCCTCGCCACTCGCGTGGATGTTGCCGGTCTTCCAGAACTGATCACATGGATGCAGCAGAACAGCATCGACCTCTGCATGGCCGGCGAAGAAGCGCTGCTTGTCAAAGACAGCGGCTTGTCCAATCTTTGCGCTGAAGCTGGCATTCCCTGCTGGGGCCCCCGCAAGGAAATCGCACAGCTTGAGGCCTCCAAGACCTTCGCCAAAAAATTCCTCAAACGCCACGGCATCCCCACCGCAGATTTCACCATCTGCACCACCGCTGCTGAAGCCAAGGCTGCTCTCACAGAGCTCCCCATCGTGCTGAAATTCGATGGCCTCGCTGCCGGCAAAGGCGTCGCCGTTTGCACCGCGCAAGATGAAGCCGAAGCCTTCGTCGATGACGTCATGGAAAAGCGCTGCTTCGGCACCGGCGATCTCCTCGTGGAAAAATGCCTCACCGGCCCCGAAATCTCCATCTTTGCCTCCGTGTGCGATGACAAATACCAGATCCTCATGCCCGCGCGTGATTACAAGCGCATCCGCGACAATGACCAAGGGCCGAACACCGGTGGCATGGGTGCAGTCGCCTCTCTTGAGCTCGCAGACCCTGCACTCATGCAGCGCATCGAGCGCGAGATCGTGCAGCCCACCGTGCAAGGCATCTTGAAGGACGGCCTCAAATACCGCGGCTTCCTCTACTTCGGCCTCATGCTCACCCCCAACGGCCCGCAGGTCATCGAGTACAACTGCCGCTTCGGTGACCCTGAAGCCGAAGCCGTGCTCCCCATGCTGCGCGGTGATTTCGCCACCTATGCGTTCGAGGCAGCCAAAGGAAATCTCCTGCCCGAACTCATCAGCTTCCAGCCCGGCTGGAGCATTTGCCTCATCAGCGCCAGCGCCGGTTATCCCGCCTCATCGCGCAATGGCGATGTCATCTCCGGACTGGAAGCTGTGAGCGGCGCCCGCGTGTATCACTGCGGCACGAAGAAAAACCCCGCCGGCCAGTTTGAAACCAACGGCGGCCGTGTGCTCGCCGTCGTGGCCCAGGGCGCAACACGTGTCGAAGCCCGGGAGAAAGCCTACTCCGAAAGCACCAAGATCAATTTTGACGGTCTGCAACGCCGCTCAGACATCGGCAAGATGCACTTTGAGTGAGACATTTGGAATTCGACAAAGCGGACCGGTTTGATTAACATTCAGCCATGCCTGCCACACTTGATGCTGTTGCCAGAGATGCGCTGGTGCTCACTCGCGACGAGCGCCTGATCCTTGCTCGACAGTTGCTTGTCAGCGTGGAGCCAAACGTTGACGAGGGGACGGAGGCTGCCTGGGAGGAAGAGATCGGACAACGCATTCATCGCTTTGACTCCGGGATTTCTCAGGCAATTCCCGCCTCGGACGTTTTTGCCCGCCTTGCAGCCATCGCCCCCGGTCGATGAATAGTGGGGTAGAGTTCCTTCCAGAGGCCCTGCGCGAGGTGGAAGATGCCACGCATTACTACCAATCTTGCGATCCCGATCTGGGCCTCCGCTTCCGCCAACTGATCGAAATCGCATGTGCGGCGATTGCCCGTTCACCTCTGCATTGGAATGAGCGGGAAAGTGGTTTCAGGCGGGTGAACTTGAAGGGTTTTCCATATTACGTCGCCTACTTCATACGGGGTGATCGAATCATCATCGCTGCGGTAGCGCATGCGAGCCAGCATCCTGATTACTGGAAGCGACGTTCGGGATCAGGCCGCTGACTTCCCCATCTTCGCCAGCCGTTCATCACTCTCCAGATGTCCGGACCAGCCAAAGTGGCATTGAAACTCGAAACAATTCTTCATCTCCTCAAACGGCCCTCTCCACTCCGCCTTGTTCGATGCCACGGTGATATCTGCCGCCGCAAATCCCGTGATCGGCAGTCGCTGGATGGCGAAAGCATCGCTAAGCAGCCGGGTCTTTTTCCAATTGAGCCCCATGAGTTGGGCGCTAACACAATCAACCGCCACAGGATGTGTCCCCGCGAGAATGACGCCGCTGGCCACAGGATCGCATGACATCGGGCCATCGCCATCACCGCCGATGATGCCATCGACAATCGTCAGGTAGCGCAGCGGTTTGTCACGCCGCACGCCGCGCCCGTCAAAATAGAAGAAGCACTTGTGCAGATCCAGGATCATCCGCCAGGCCGTGTTGTTGCCATGCCAGTTGCCGGATCGCACGACCTCCTTGGTGTCACCAAAGATGAAACGCCCCAGCTTCTTCAGCGGCACGAAAAGCTTGGAGAGGAAAAAGCGCCCAAAGAGGATCTTTTTAGCGGTGCGCATCAGTGTGCCTTCCAACGCCCGCTTCGCAGTGGATTCGGCAAACTGGTCACCGCCCTCCGCAGGCGTGCCCTCCGTATGGCGCGGCAGCCAGTTGGTGCGTGGCGTGGTGCCAACCAGATTTTTCAGCGCCACAGTGAGCCCGACTTTTTTGTGCGTCTTGAGCTTCGGCACATTGATCAGCACATCCGCATTCATCGGCGTGCGGCAGATCCGGTATTCATGATGCGGGTCCGTATGCTGGCGGTTTGTTGTGGCGAAATCAAACGACGCTCCATACAGCTTGCCCAGGCCTGGATGCCCAAGGAATTCACTGTCCGCATCCAAATGAATGTCCACAGACCCGGATGGATCGCTTGGCAGTTCACGTTTTGCGATGGTGACCCCGTCATCAATGGTCCATTCTTCACACCGCATGTCGAACAGCAGAAACGCGATCCCCCCGAACTCTTTCGTGAGATCAGTGATGAGATCATCCAGCCGGTGCAGGCGGCGGATCGTGGCAAAGGACGAATCGCTCTGCGGCGCATCACACAGCGTCACCGAGCCATGCCCCTGAAGCTTTCTTGCGGCCCAGCGGGCCACTTCGCGCACCACGGCTGGATGTGTGATGATGGTGAGCCAGCCACTTTCATCCTTGGGCTTGCTGGCATTGTGCTCCTTGACCCAGTTCGGCTTGATGACGACGCGGTCGCCCGGAGTGATGAAGTCCGCAGAGAGTTCCAGTGCGTTGATCGCATCCTCAATCTGCTGCCGCAAGGCATCGGCATCGTCATAGCTGGCTTTGCCGCTGAAAACGGAGACTTTGGGGGTGCCGAACGAGGAAGGGGAGAGCGTGTTCACAGGAATGCGGTTATTTAAGGGCGGCACGTTCCCTTTGCAACGCTCCCGCAGCCCTCGAATCTCCCTTATGCAGACACTGGTGCGGATCATGCGCATGCTTTTGACCTTCGCCTTCACGGCGGCGGTCATCCGCATGATCTGGCTGCGGTTTGGGACCTCGCACTCCCTCGGACTCACACCGCTCGATCCGGCTTTCGTTCGGCTGACTCCGCTTGACGTCGCCAGCCTGCCTCTCGCCACCCGTTTTGACATGCCCATGGGGGCTGAGCACGGCGCACTCACCTACAATGCCCGGCCATTTCGCGTCTCGCGGCACCTTGGCGACGATTTGAACGGCATCGGCGGCGGCAATTCGGATTTGGGCGCTTCAGTGTACGCCTCGGGAGCCGGGCGCGTGGTATATGCGGGCATTCCAGGGCCGGGCTGGGGCAAAATGATCCTCATTGCCCATCGCCTGCCGGACAGTGATGAACTCGGTCCGGTAATCCAGACCATGTATGCGCATTTGCAGTCGATCCGGGTAGAAGTCGGCCAACTGGTGCAGCGCGGACACCAAGTCGGCACGGTGGGAACGGCTGAAGGTGCCTATTTGGCACATCTGCATTTCGAAGTGCGGCTCGGTCCTTATGTGAATCCTGGCCAGGGATATGCTGATACTCCACTGAACCGCGTCGCTCCTGAACAGTTCATTCGAGCACATCGAGGTGCTGGAGCAGATATCCTGAACCCACCGCCAAAAAAAGACTAAAAACCAAAAAAGATGATTTGAAGGAAGCCCATTTGAATCCGTCATTCATACTGCTCCTTCAACCCATGCGTTTGATATCATTATTTTGCTGTCTGCTTGTCCTGGTGACCTCACCAGGGCTTTCTCAGCCAGTGAAATCGACTCCGGCTCAGATCAGCTGCGAGACGCTTTGTGGGGAGCTTTTTACCTCGATCCGGATGGAACCTGACAAGATGGTGATGCGGCTGGAAGAAGCGCTGGTCATCCACGAAGCCTGCGCTGCAGAGATAGTCACCGCCGCCATGGATGCCGTGAATGCTGAGCCCGGGCAGGTGCGCAAGATTGTTGAGACGGCGATGGATCTAGCTCCAGCCCGTGCGGCCTTGATTACCGCGGCAGTGAAAAACTACACCGCTCCGGTAGTCGTGGCAGCCGCCGAGGAGCAGATGGAGGTGCGTCGCGCCGTCCTGCCCACTGCCGCCCCTCCTCAGCCAATGGCGGGTGAGCAGGTGATGCGTGCAGAGCTGCCGCTGCAAACCCGCAGCATTCCCATTGTGGAAGTTCGGCGTGCTGAGCCTGTCCCGGCAATGGAGCTCCAGGTGCAAGAGCCCGAGCCATCCCTGAAATTGATGGATGTACCCAAGGCAAAACCGATGAAGTGAAAATGGGGGGGCAAGCCCTCTTACTTCGCAGGAATCTCATTCAGCGTGTAATAGCCCACCTTGTGCAGCAGCGGAAGCTTCTCCGTGCTCTTCACACCATCCAGATGCAGCTCATGGATATGCCCTTTGGTGAGCGGTGAAATCGTCAGGCGCACGGATTTGCCATCAGCGGCGACGGTTGCGCCGGTGATCTCGGGCAGGATTTCCGAGACTTCATCGCCGCCGTATTGTTCGCGATACGCATAGGTGAACTCTCGCATGCTGTAGCTCTTCACATCGCCGGCGGTGGCGGGGTCAACGGGCTGCGTGAAGGTCACCTCAAAGCCGTCCGGCTTGGCGTGCATTTCATGCACCTCAAAAGGCGTCTTACCCGTCCATTCGCACTTTTCAAAGCAGAAGGGTTTTCCCCCGCGTGCACCCCAGCCCCGGTCACTGCCGCCGACAAACACACGTCCTTCTTCATCCATGCGTCCGCCATTGATGCCGCTGGCGTAGCCACTGCGGAAGGGGATGACCACCCCTTGCCTGATGCCGTTCACCGTTTCTAGATAGACGCGGCTCAGATTGCTGTGGCTTTGATCCGCCACAAAGAGCTGCTTGCTGAAGGGACCAAACTTGCCCGCACTGAGATCGCAGATGATGGCGCTGGCGGAGTTGCCAATCTTGCCGTGCACGAGATAAACTGCCGGCGGCAGGAGCTGCTTGATACGCTCGCGCTCCGTCACCATGCGGTCAGGATCTCCTCCTTCGCGTTTGTCTTTGCGGCCTTTGTCACCTTGAAAGGCTTCAGGGATCGGGTCGATCGGACGCGGTCCCATGTTCGGAGCGAGATCATACCAGATGTTGCCGCCCGGATGTCCTTGAAAGCTGCCAGGAACTAGATGCTGCAGCGTGCATGAGCCATGCCACGGTCCTTGATTGTCGCAGTAATACACTTCGCCATCCGCATCGAAACCCATGCCTCCCGGGCTGCGGATGCCGGAGCAGGTGGGCACCATGGTGCCGTCCGGTTTGATCCGCAGCGCCCAGCCACGAAACGGCACCGCGCTGCTGAAGGAACCGGTCAGGCACAGAGTTACCCAAAGGTCCCCCGCTTTGTCAAAACGGCTGCCAATGGCATACTCGTGGTAGTCGCCGGACACGCCCCAGTTGTCGTTCACATTTTCAAACACATCCGCACGTCCGTCGTTATCAGTGTCCTTGAGGCGCGTGATTTCATAGCGCGTGGTCGCATAGAGGTTCTTGTCCTTTGGATTGTAGGCAATGCCCAGCACCTCATGCAGGCCTGAGGCAAACAGCTGGTAACTCACGCTGGAGGCATCATTGCTGCCAGCACCGCTGACGATCCAGATCTCACCCCGGCGCGTCCCCAGTGCCAGCTTGCCGTCTGGCATCAGGTCGATGGAGCCCACCTCCATCGCCGTCTCCTTCGGTGTATTAAAAGTGGTGATCTTGTAGAAATCAGCTTCCACCGGATCAGCGGCGAAAAGCGGCGTGCAGAGCAGGGAAAGGATGAAAAAGCGTTTCATGGCAGTACGTGGCGAAATGATTAATGGGCCCACTGGTAGTTGATGGTCACCGTTCCCGCTTTGGCAGGGACAACAAGGTTCTGGCCGGCGAGCTGCGCTCCTTCGGCGGTGATACGGTAGGGAAGCGGCCCTTTGCTGACAAAGCTGTCGTCCTTGTTTTCGAACATGCCGCTGCCGATGCGATACCACGCATTGGCTGGAAGCTTGCCGCTGACCTTGATCGTGCGGATCAGCTTCGCGTTGCCCTCAGGTTTGTTGCCGTTGCCTTCCACTTGGAAGGACTCCTCCACCTCAGCTCCTTGCCAAGTGTAGCGAAAGGTCGGGCTGCGTTTCGTATCCAGCGAGTAGCCCAACCAGTGAAAGCCCTCATAGCGCTTGGTCTTGTCCCACTTCGGCCATTCCGCATCGGGTTTGTCCGTCACAAAGAATGCTGGTGTGACCTCCCCCGTGGGTTGCAGCACATCGTACCCCAGCGGCTTTTCGTGGCCGCCGCCGCGTGAGTTCCAGTGCCTGGAGGCATCCATGAAAGCACCGCGCCAGATGAGCGCCAGATTCATGCTCTCTGCGCTCCACGCAATATTCACGCCTCCTGGATAACCCACACCAATGCCACGATTGCCCGCGCCTTGAATGAAGTTGCGATAAATCACCGCCTCGTCCTTCACCACCAGCGGGATGGGGTCGAACTCCTTCTGCTTTTTCGTGCCGCCCTGCCATTTCGGGTGCAGCCACTTGGACAGCGGCGTGATCTGCGTGTCCGCGCCTTTCCATGCCGCATACAGTTCGATCTGCCCGCCGCCCTGGAAATAATCCAAGCGAAACGCATGCTCACCCTTTTCCAGTGTGATGCCTGCTTCCTTGATGTCGCCGGAGGGATGAATGCCGTCGTAGACAAGGATCTCCTTGCCATCGATCAGGATTCTCGAGCCATCATCACTGGAGAGATAAAAACGATACGAGCCCTTCTTCGGAGCGATGAGCTTGCCGGTAAAGACCACGCCGAATTCATTCTTGTAGTCGTCCAGTTTCACCTGAAGCAGGTTGTCCTCGATCTTGCCCTCACGGTGAGGCTTCAGCTTGGAGAAATCAGGCAGCAGCTGCCAGTTGCCAAGGTAAAGCGCGAACTGCAGGTCGTGCAGCGTGTCTCCCACGGGTGCCACTTTCAGCACGCCGCGCATTGTCAGCGCGTGCCCTGGAAAGGTGCAGACATACGGGTAGCTGCCTGCCTTCTCTGGTGCAGAAAAACTGAGCACCTCTTTTTCATGCGGATTGAGCATCTTGGAGTGCGCCCAGATGCGCTTGTCGTCGGGCAGCCAGTTGCGCTTCAGCGCCTCCTCCGGCTTTTCCATCTGTTTCATCGCCATGGCAGCGGTGTCGGTTCCCGGCTGGCAGAATACCAGGTTGTGGGGCAGATCATCCCCGTTTTCAAAAGTGATCTTCACCGGCTGCCCCGGTTGCACCAGCAGTTCGGCAGTGTCGTATTTCATCTGCGCAGTCATCGTCTTGAGCGAAAAGACGGCGGGCTCGGCGGCCCGGGCAGTGGCGGCGGCGAAAAGAATGGCGAAAAGCAGGCGGGTCATAGGGAGCGCGTTTAAACGATGGCGGCGGAGGTTGCCTTGCGAAAAGGCAGCGTCAATGCCCTGAGTTTTATTTCCTTCGCACTTTGGGCTTGGCGCAGGCCTTGGAATTTGGTTATCTCTCCCCATGCACACTTGGTATCTGCTCAAAGCCTCGGACAAGGAAGTTTATGAAGCCAAAGATCTCGAAACTCTGCGTGGATGGGCGGCTGACGCCAAGATCTCCCCGCTCGACAAGATCTCCAGCGACAACCGCATGAGCTGGCAGCGTGCGCCGATGATCGCTGAACTGCAGATGGACCTGCTGGTGCAGATGCCGGACAATTATCTCTACGGCCCGACGAACGTGGCGACGATTCAGGAATTCATGGCCACTGGCGAGATCGATGAAAATGTGACCATCATCAACTGCCTCGACAACAAGGAGTCACGCCTGGCGGATCTCTCCTGGTTTCAGGCCAGCCCGCATCATATTCGCAGCGCCGCCACCACCTTGATCGGCACCGGCCGCCCGGATGAAAAGAGCGGCATGGGAGACGTCATGCAGCAGTCGCGCATCTCCACGCTGGAAAAGCAGGTGATGGAACTGCAGCGCGTGGTGGATGAATGGCAGCAGGCCTACAACGGCCTGCGCCAGCAGTATGTCGAATCCACCGGCCGCGAGCCGATTTAATCCGTATCAGGCCTCGTCGGTTGTTTCGCCACTGTTCAAGCCGGGGAGGTCCTTGGCTTTGTCGGCATAGCGGTCGAAACGATTGGAAAGGATCAGCAGCGTCGGCGCCCATAGGCCGATGAAAATGCCCAAGCGTTCGGCGTGCGCCGCCTGCTCGGGCGTTTCGCCGTTAAAAAACCACCAGCTCCAGATGGAGAGGATGACGGAGAGCATGCCCGCTTGGAAACAGATCGTACTGAGCGTGCGGCAGATGGAGGGGTTCATATCTGAAAGTCTGCCACGCATCAACGCCCCCCGGCAAGCAATCCCCGTTCTCAGCACAAATCCGGCGGACAAAATCGCAGCCGCAGGCGCGTGGCGTATGTGGGAGCTTGAGAGAAGGCCAGGCTGAGGCATATTGTATTCAATGATTTTCCCTGCTGACATCCGCTGCGCGACCGCTCCGGTGAGACCGCGGCAGCCCCGCGTGGCTCCGCACCAGCCGCGTGTGCAGCCGCTGACAGCTCCGCCCGCGATGGAGCCTCCTTGGCATGTCATCCTGCTGGATGACGATTTTCACACTTTCGAATACGTGGTCGAAATGCTGCATGCCATCTTTGGTCATTCGCGAGATCTCGGCAAACGCATGGCTGATGAGGTGAACGACACCGGGCGCGTGATCGTGGCAACTGTTCACAAGGAGCTGGCGGAACTGCGGCAGCAGCAGATCGAGGAATTCGGGCCTGATCCTCACGAAGACGCTCCCCAAGGACAAGTCTCCATGAAGGCTTTGATCGAGTGCTCAGAGTAGCTGCAGTGCTCAGCTTTTTCCACGCGGCTCCGGAATGCCGCGCAGAATCAGGATGGAAAGGCACGACATCACCGCTGCGAGGCAGGCGACGAGGTAAAATGAACCACTGAGCGAGTAGATTACTCCTCCCAGACTCGTCGCGATCATCAGCGACCACACATTGCAGAATCCAAGAATGGCCTGCAGCGTGGAGCGGCGCTCCGGCGGGCAGAGCTCTGCTGTGAGAGTCAGATCTCCCACCCGATCAAGGAACAGTCCGAAGCCGAGGATGAAGTAGGCAGCGGTGAAGCCGCCAAAGGAATGTGTCAGGCTGGCCCAGATGCACATGGTGATGCAGATGAGGCGGGAGAGAATCAGCAGCACCCTGCCACCTTTGTGATATCCCAGCCAGGCCGCGAGCAGGCTGCCAAGAATGGTGCCGATGTTCTGGAAGGTAACGAAACTGCCCTCATCCGCCTCCGGTCTGCCCGTGGTGTGCAGCGCATGCAGGGTTAGAAATGAAACCACCATCAAATAGCCCATGCCGGTGAAACGCGCCGCGATCAGCTTGAGCAGCTGCGGATGTTTGCCCAGCAGGCCGGGCAGACTGCGCAGATAGCTCCAGTAGCTGCCCGAGTGCGGATGGTAATGATGTGCCGCTGGTAGTTCGCGCATGAACGACTGCGACAGCCAGGACAGAAACAAAAAGCCAAACGTGATCAGGTGCAGCACCGCATAGCCGCGCTGTCCCGGAGAATGCGTGAGCACCTGATGGATCACCGCTCCAGCCACCATGCCGATGCACGCCTGCGTGATGTAGCGCGCGGCCCAGCCTGCGGCGCGGACACGCTCCGGCACCATGCGCGTCACCATTTCCATCCATGCCACCACACCCACGCCGCCAATGAGACCGGAGACCACCGGAGTCAGCACCACCACGGGCAGCAGCCACGGGCCGGCATCCTGCCAAAGCCACAGCACCAGTCCCGTGATGAGGTAGGGCAGTCGTTGCAGCAGACCAAAGCTCATCACCCATAGCTTGAACTTCGTGAGTCGTTCCACCAGCGGTGACACAAACAGCCCCGCTATCGCAAACGCCGCAGGCAGGATGGCCGGCATGATCGCGATGATCGCGGAACGTCCACCCAGTTGCTCCACCATTTTGGGCATCACCGTCTCCGGCTGGAGAAACGCCACTCCACCCATGTACAACCCGCCTTCCAGGCAGTGGCAGATGAAGTTCCGCCGCACGACCTGTGGGTGATGCTGTTGAGGTGAGACTGCGGTGTCGGGTGGCATCGCTGGGGAGTCCTCATCGTGGCGTGGACTGGCCCAAAGGAAAGCGAATCGTCCGTTACCTTTCAGCGGTGCTTTTCCAGCCAAATAAAAACAGGGAGCAGTCTTGCGCTGGGATCGCTCTGCTGGTTCAATCTCTGCAGATTCAAAACCAACGCACACCATGACACTCAATCCCAAGCTCACCAAGCTGCTCAACGAGCAGATCAACAACGAAATGTCTTCCAGCTACGTCTATCTCGCCATGGCGGGGTGGTTTGAGCGGACTCCCTATGCTGGTTTTGCCCAGTGGATGTTCGCCCAGAGCGGCGAGGAGACCATGCATGCGCTGAAGTTCTACCAGTACCTCGTGGATCGTGATGCCAAAGTGGAGCTGCAGCCCATCGACAAGCCGAAGATGGACTACAAATCGGTGATGGATGCTTTTCAACACAGCTTGAAGCAGGAAGAAAAGGTCACCCAGCAGATCAATGACCTGTACGAGGTGGCGGAGCAGGTCAAAGACCACGCTTCGAAAAACCTCCTGCTCTGGTTCCTCAATGAGCAGATGGAGGAGGAGAAAACCGTGCGCGACATGCTCGACCGCCTCAAGCTTGCTGTCGATGATGCCGCCAGCCTCCTCGTTCTCGACCGCGAAGCTGGAAGCCGAAAGTCCGAAGGTGGTGGTTCCCGCCCCAGCATGGTTGGCGGTGGTGCTTAAAAGTGACGCCCTTTACGGCAGCAACTGCATATCCCACGGCCACAACGGTGTGTACGTGGCGGATTCGACCCAGCCGCGCACGTGTTCGTCGCCGCTGGGGACTTCCACATAGCTCCAAGCGCCGCGCTTTTCTAGCAAACGCACCTGGCTGCCGGGTGGGAGAGCAATGACATTGCCGGAAGTGATTGTGGCGGAGGTGTAGGCGCTGACTTCGCGTGCAGTGACCACCATCACATCCTTCACGCGGTCTCCCGGCGCGGGCCTGATGGCGGCGAAGGTGGCTGAAGGGATGAAAACTAGGATGCCGATGAGGCTGAATATCAGAGCATAGGCGCTGCTGCCGCCTTTCTGTGAGGCGGCAAGAATCCAGCGCATGAGTGCCAGCAAAATGAGCCACACGCCTGCGGATGCGGCGATGACCCAGGTGTTTTTGTTCAGCAACAGGCTCCACTCAGCCAGCGGAGACCCCTCACCGAATCGGAAGAATCGCAGCTTTTCATCAAGATGCCGCAGGTTCTGCCGCACTTCGGGATTCAAGGGATCCAGCAGCTGCGCACGCTGGTACCACAGCGCCGCACGCCCCATGTCTTCCTGCCGGTAGCGCGCGTTGGCGATGAGCGTGAAGACCGCAGAGCTCAAGGCGGGGGGCTGCTGCTTGGTGAGTGATTCACCCAGATACTGGGCTTGAGTGAACTTGCCTTTTTCCAGGGCCTCGCGTGCCTGCTGATACACTTCGTCAGGGGAAGCATCCGCAGCGCCGGCATTCAGTGAGAGCGCTGCCAGCGCGGCGATGAGCAGGGCAGTGCGTTTCAGCAGAGGTGCCAGTGTGGACAGGATGCGGCTGCGTTCGCCTGCACCGAGAGCTTGTTCTGCGGTGGGAGCTCCGGTGAAACTTTGGGTCTCATAGCGTCGGATGATCTGCCGCAGTTCCTCGTCCTTTACTTCTCCCGGCTGGCTGCGGTGAATGAAGTGGGCGGCGCGCTGCAGGAAATCACGGTCCGAGAGATTGCTTTCCTCCAGCCCGGGCCACATTTGCTGCAGTTCGCCCCGCAGTCCGCTCGTTGTTTCTGCGCGATGCCGGCGAAACCACGTGAACAGCGTTACCAGAATCACGAGTGCAGCCGGAATTGACTGAATGGCCCAAAAGCGTGCGTTGGTGGTCAGGGGCGCGCTCACGGCGTTCGTGCTCAGCCACTGCGCTTTCGACGGAACGCTCATGAGGATGTCGCTGATCTGCGGCTTGGGCTGTTGAACAGCAGGCGGCTTGGGTGCCTCTCCACTGCCACTGCTTTCCACACCCGCAGCAGCTGCCACCATGACACCAGGTTTGATGCGCAGCGCAATCGGCGGGGTGCGTGCGGCGACGTATTTCTTCTGCGTCGGGCTGAAGTAGCTCAGCTCAAACGGTGGCAGTTCGGGATGCACTTTCTCCGGCACAAAGACCATCGAATAGCCAATACGGCGCTGCATCGCGGGCGTGAGATTGGGGTCGATCGGGCCGTCCACATTGTAACGTCGCGGGGGGTAGGCCTTCCAACCCTCAGGCGGCATGAGGCCGGGTGCGTTGAGCGCCTCGAAATTGCCCGAACCGTCGATGGTGATGTCGACCGCCAGCGGATCACCCACGCTGAGTTCGTTCGGAGTGGCCGTGGCGCTGATGCTGAAATCACCGACCGCTCCGCTGAAGTTTGCAGGTTTGCCCTCGGTCGGAAGCGGTAGAACCTTGACCTTCACCTCCTGGCTTTTGACCACCTGCTTGCGTGGCTCCGCTCCACCCATGATCATGCCAAAAGGCAGGCCCCGGCTCATCTGCCTCTGGGTGGTTTCGTCAAACACCTCGTACAACAGTTCACAAGTGGCGGGGCCCACTTTTAGATCTCCAGCATGAAGTGCGGAAAGCGTGCTGCGGTAAGTAATGACCACGTAATCAATGTCGTTGATGCGCTGCGGATTTTGGTCGGCTTGCTGGGGAAACCGGGCGATCGCAAAATCACTTTTGCTCACTTCGATCAGACCGACTCGGCGCAGCATCACGCTGCCGCGTGGCACAAACAGGCTGGCACTGATGGGAACCACCTCTCCCTGATAGACCTCCGTCTTGCCCACTTCGATCTGGAACAGCGGTACGGTGGCATCTTCGGCTGCAGTGGGAACGGCCGTTGGAGATTCACTGACGATGAGGCGAACCTCATTGGTTTTGAGGATCTCGCCATTCACCAGTACCTCCTGCGGCGGAATGACAAACTCGCCGGGTTCATTGCTGGCGACACCCCAGACGAACTGCGAGGAGATGATCTGCTGTGCACCCTGGATCTCGATTTTCTGCCGGGTGGTGAGCGGCCTGGTCATGCCTACTTGTACTGGGAGTCGCAGTTCTGGCTCCTTTTGGATGACGCCATTTTGTACGGTGATGACGTAATTGACCTCCTGCCCAGTGTGAGCATGGTCTGGCTGGAGATAAGCGCGCACCGTTGCAGCGGAGGCACTGGAAACAAGGAATGTCAGGAACAGCAGCGCCTGCAGCAAGATGGAATGAGGGGTGAACTTCCAGGGACGAACTCCCGGAATACCGGCCATGACTGCGGACCGTGCCTGGATTGAGTGGGGATGGAGGCTTTGAATCATTCGAGCTTGGAAATTTCGTTCGTCATTGCCAAAGGCGGCGGCTCACCAGTCTTTTTTATTCGGTGGCGGGGTGTGGTAGCGGTTGGTCAGCGGCGCAGTGATCTCGTCCATATACTGGCGTATGATCCCTTCCGCCTCGCCGGGGGTATAACCGGTGCGCGGATTGCGTTGATCGGACAGACCTTCCTTGGCTGTTTTTTTCTTTTCGTCACCGCCGGGCTTTTCGCCTTCTTTGCCCTTCAGGCCTTCTTTTTCGCCTGGGTTGCTGCCTGCGGCCTGGAGCCGGCCTTCGGGCAATTCTTTGGCATCCTTGCCGCCGATGCCGTCATCAGCTTCCTTCTTTTCACCTTTGCCCTCTTTTTGTTCCTTGGGTTCACCCTCACCGTTCGGGTCGCTGCCTTCTTGGCCAGCATCTCCCTCGTCGCCCTCTTCACCTTGCTGGCCTTGACCCTTGTCGCCTTTTTGCCCCTTCTTGCCTTTGTCGCCTTTTTTGCCCTGCTTTTCTTCCATCTGCTTCATCACCTGGCGCAGCTGTGCTAGCATTTTGTCGACGTGTTCGCGGTTCTCGCGCAGCTCCTTGTTCTCAGGGTCGAGGTCCTGCGCTGCTTCCAGATGGCGCAGCGCATCGGTCCAGCGTTGGATGGTGATCTTCGGCTGCTGCTGCAGACCTCGCACGCCTTGATCATACAGTGTTTGGCCGAGACC
>JAPLUN010000261.1 GCA_026397715.1 Verrucomicrobiota bacterium | reverse complement strand
ACAAATGCTGTGAGGCCCAGCCAAAGGTGTAGCTCGACAGCCATGCGGCCACCTCGGAGGGTTTCACTTTGGCAGCAGCCACCTCAGCCCCACCCGGCCAGTCATCTTTGATTTTCTGCACGATGTCCTGTTTTCTACGGACGGTCTTGGCCGCCTGATTGCTGCAGGTCGTCAGATAGCGGTCACAGAGAGCCGACAGGGTCACCCGCCCTGCACCAGGGGCCGTGCGGCCCACATCGCGCTTGAACTCAGCCAGCTTGCGCTTGGCATGGGCTTTGTCGGAGGTTTCCAGGCTGCGACGAATCAGCTTGCCGGAATGACGCATCACAGCATAATAAAAGCCGTTCGATGAATACCGATAAAGGCACTCACCAACTTTCTCAAAAGACCCCTTCTGTGCGTGGGCGGCTCCCATATGCCCGCACGTTGCAGTATACAAGGATGGTATCCAAGGGAAATTTGGCGAGTTCTAAAAATCGCTATAATTCACTGATCCATAACACGTTGGGGCTATAGCTCAGTTGGTAGAGCGTCTCGTTCGCAATGAGAAGGTCAGGGGTTCGAATCCCCTTAGCTCCACTCCCCAGCAGGTTTGATCTGCGCTGCGAGGCAACAAAGATCCTGGATCGGCGATTTTCATCGCCACCCTCCCATTCCGCGTCAGCTAAAATGCTTACTTCTTCTTCGCGGGCTTGGCCTTCGGGCTTGGGCTCTCGGCGATCTGGTCCTGCTCAACCTGTCGAGCGACGGCACGTTCGACGTAGTTGGCAAAGCTGCGACCGTCGAGCGCCGCATATTTCTTCGCCAGCTTGGCGATGCGTGGATCAATGGTAATGCTGGTATTGATTTTCATCGGGTGGCAGAATGTGGTATTTTAACCCCTTGTGCAACAGGCAATTGCAGCTCTGTGCAGGCCCTTGCAAGGCGCTTTGAGGGGCCATTCCGCGTGATTCGCTGTTCGTTTGCCCCCTTTAAGGCGGCCGACCATGCGCTTTCAGCATCTGGGTCGTCTGACAAAAAATGGCGGTGAGGGAGGGATTCGAACCCTCGGTAGCTGTTAAGGCTACGCATCTTTAGCAAAGATGTGCTTTCGACCACTCAGCCACCTCACCAATAATTAAAACTGTCCCGCAGGTGGTCAGCCAGCGGAGTGCTTATTTAGCGTGCAGCCCGGTGGATCGTCAAACGAAATGTCACTCTCGGACGCATCTCAGTCGATTAAATCCGGGCGATTCGCCCGCGTGCGCTCCAGCGCCTGCTGCTCCCGCCATGCGGCGATCTTCGCGTGATTCCCGCTCAGCAGCATGTCCGGCACCTTCAGGCCCCGGTACTCCGCCGGCTTGGTGTATTGCGGAGCCTCCAGCAGGCCGCTGGCGCCAAAGCTCTCCTCCACCGCACTCATTTCATCTCCCAGCACCCCCGGCAGCAGGCGCACGATGGCATCCATCACCACCACGGCGGCGATGGCCCCGTTCGTCAGCACGTAATCTCCCAGGCTGATCTCCTCATCCACCCAGTGCTCAATGATGCGGTGGTCGATCCCCTCGTAATGTCCCGAAAGGAAGATCAAATGCGGCTCAGCGGACAGCCGCCGCGCCGTGGCCTGATCAAAACGCTTCCCCGCAGGTGACATGTAAATGATGCGCGCCTCCGGCATGTCGATGCGGTCCAGCGATTCAAACACCGGCTCCGGGCGGATCACCATCCCCTGCCCCCCGCCATACGGGGTGTCATCCACATGACGGTGCCTTCCCATCCCCTGCTCACGCAAATCATGCACCCGCAGGTCCAGAATGCCCTTCTCTTGCGCACGACCCATCATGCTCAGGCCCATCGGCACTGAGACCAGTTCGGGAAACAACGTCACCACATCTATTCGCATTCTGGGGCTATGCCGCAGCCTTGCAGGCACGGCAAGCCCGGCATTCTCACCTTCACCGGGAATGCGCCTTGACGCTTGGGGTCGCACTTCTACTATCGGGCTCCCCCATTTTTTCTCCATGAACATCCACGAGTATCAAGCCAAGCAACTGTTCGACAAATTCGGCGTCGCCAGTCCCAAAGGAATCGTCGCCAGCACAGCGGCAGAAGCAGGAGCAGCCGCTCGCGAAATCGGTGAAGCAGGACTCGTGGTGAAAGCCCAGGTACATGCCGGTGGCCGTGGCAAAGGCACCTTCAAAAACGGTTTCAAAGGCGGTGTCCATCTCGTGAACACCCCGGAAGAAGCCGAGGACATCGCAGGAAAGATGCTCGGCCAGACCCTCGTCACCCACCAGACCGGCCCGGAAGGCAAGCTCGTGAGCAAGGTGCTCATCGCCAAATCCGTGAATATCACGAAGGAATACTACTTCGCCATCCTGTTTGATCGCGTCTCCAGCAGCCACGCCATCATCGCCTCCACCGAAGGCGGCATGAACATCGAAGAAGTCGCCGAGAAGACTCCGGAGAAGATCAGCAAAGAATTCGTCAATCCCGCCCTCGGCCTGCAGCCCTATCAGTGCCGCAAGGTCGCTGCCTCCCTCGGTCTGACCGGACCTCTAGCCAACCAGGCGGTGAAGCTTTTCACCGCCCTTTGGAATCTTTACCTCAAGAGCGACTGCTCCCTCGTGGAAATCAATCCTCTCGCCATCACCGACGATGGCGAGGTCGTGGCTCTCGATGCCAAGTTCAACTTCGACGACAACGCCCTCTACCGCCAGAAGGACGTCGTCGCCATGCGTGACACCACGGAAGAAGATCCGCGCGAAGTCGCCGCCAGCGAATTCGGCCTCAACTACATCGGTCTCGACGGCAACATCGCCTGCCTCGTCAACGGCGCCGGCCTTGCCATGTCCACCATGGACATCATCAAGTTCCACGGCGGCGAGCCAGCCAACTTTCTCGACGTAGGCGGCGGCGCTACGAAGGAGCAGGTCACCGCAGCCTTCAAAATCATTCTCGGCGATCCCAACGTAAAGGGCATCCTGGTGAACATCTTTGGCGGTATCATGGACTGCAACATCATCGCCACCGGCATTATCGCCGCTGCGCAGGAAGTCTCCCTGAACATCCCGCTCGTTGTCCGCCTCGAAGGCAACAACGTCGAAGCCGGCAAGGCCACCCTCGCCGCCAGCGGCCTGAAGATCACCAGCGCCGCCGATCTGACCGACGCAGCGCAGAAGATCGTCGCTGAGGTGAAAGGCTGATTTAGCCCTCGCCTAGCGGCTTTAAGGGACCATCTAAATCCCCTAAACAAGTTTGAAAACCCGATTTACGGCCTCGTAAATCGGGTTTTCATTTGTGGACCATGGCTAGCATCACAACCGAAGAACTCCTCGCGCACACTCAATGGATTGAAAGCGGCGGCAAAAGCGGCCGCAAGATCGACGAAACCGGCATGAACCTCGCAGGTGCGACGCTCAATGACCTCAATCTGGCCAAAGCCCATTTTGTCGGCACCACCCTTACCAAAGCCAATCTGGCAGGCACCAATCTCTCCGGCGGCGACTTCAGTGGCGCGAATCTGGACAGCGCAAATCTCAGCGGCGCAGATCTCAGCGGAGCCGACCTCGGCGGCGTCTCCCTCCGCCATGCCAACCTGAGCAACGCCAACATCCGTGGCGCGGACCTTTCCGGTGCCAACCTAGAAGGTGCCAATCTGACCAATGCCGACTTCACCGATGCAGATCTCATCGCCGCAAACCTCAACGGCACCGTGCAAACCGGCATGATCTACACCGGCGCCATCCTGGCCGACACGCAGGGCCTGAAAAAACTGAGCTGATTCGCGCAGCTGCATAGCTGCCGAGCAACATCCCCTTCCATGCGGCGTAGTGGTTTCATGCCATCACGCCGCATCTTTTTGTCCACGAGTCTCGCCGCACTCACCTCCCGCGCCCTGGCGCAGACGCCCCCGGCAGCTGAGCCTGTCATCGACATCCATCAGCACATGAACTACCACAAGCGCGCGGATGAGCATCTCCTCGCGCATCAGGTGGCGATGGGCATCACCACCTCGATCATTCTGCCTGCCGGCACCTACCTGGACCGCCCTTCAACGCACAACGGCAAATCCAACGGCCTCGCCGCCCAATGCGCCACCACCGAGGCCGCGCGTGACTTCGCCAAAGCCCATTCCGAAGCCTACCTCTGGGCTGCCAATGAGGTCACCGACCTCGACACCGCGCCCGCCGAGATCGAAAAATGGCTCAAGCAGGGCGCCTGCATGATCGGCGAGCAGAAATTCATGGTGCAGTGTGACTCACCCGAAAGCCAGAAACTCTACGCCCTCGCTGCCGCCTACAATGTGCCCATCCTCCTGCACTTCCAGCATCTGACCTACAACCTCGGCTACGAGCGTTTCCACACTATGCTGGAGAAGTTTCCCAAGACCAACTTCATCGGCCATGCTCAGGCCTTCTGGGGTAACATCGACAAGCAGCACGATCAAAAAGTGAACTACCCCAAAGGCAAGATCACCCCCGGCGGCATCACGGACCGCTACCTCGCCGACTACCCCAACATGTTTGCCGACATGTCCGCCGGCAGCGGCCTGCTCGCCCTCACCCGCGACGAAGAGCACACCACCAAGTTCTTCGACCGCCATCAGGACAAGATCCTCTACGGTAGCGACTGCGCCGACCACCTTGGCCGCGGCCCCGGCTGCCAGGGCGCCCAGGCCCTCGCCGCCATCCGCAAGCTCGCCCCCAGCAAGGCAGTGGAGCGCAAAATCCTCTTCCAAAACTCCCACAAGCTCTTCAGACTGGCCTAAGGCCTCCCAGTTTTTTCTTGTCTTTCGGTGTCATGCCGAATGATGTCCAAGGGCTTTTCCCCTATCCAAAACAGCTCACCAAGGCGCGAGCGAGAGATCCAAAATGAGATCAGGCCGAACCCACGCGGCATTCAGCATTGTCAACCAAATGCACGCCATGGTTGCCTACTGGACCGCCGACGAACGCTGTACTTTCTCCAGCCGGGCCTATCAGCGCTGGTTTGACAAATCTCAGGAAGATATGGCGGAAATCTCCCTGCAGGAGCTTCTGGGTCCGTCCCTCTATGAACTGAACCGCGCGCACATCCAAGGAGCCTTGCGGGGAGAAAAGCAGATCTTTGAACGACACCTCACAGACTCCTCCGGCACCACGCAGCGTTTTCTCGCCACCTATACCCCGGATGTGGTGGAAGACGTGGTGCGTGGCTTTTCAACGCATGCCACGGAACTGCCCTCACAGACCCGGTTGCACGAATGGCTGCCCATCTGCGCCAATTGCAAAGACATCCAGGTCGCCACCGGCGATTGGCGTCCCATCGAAGAGTATCTCTGGCAATATTCAGCCATCACTTTCACGCACGGCCTGTGCCCCAAGTGTATGCCGCGATACTTCCCCAGCGTGGATATGTGAAAGTCGAAGCCTGGACCTTCGATGTGGGAGATGCAGGAAAAACCGTGGATGCCTTTGCCGAGGAAGTCATGCACCGGGTCGAAACCGCCTGGGATGGCGGTTTGGACATCGTCCTTCTCCCTGAATACCTCTGGGCCGCCCTGGAGCCCCTGCTGCCTCCGGACGCAGACATGGAAGACATCGCCAAAGTCGTCTGGGTGGACCTCATGCCCAAGCTCAGGCAGCGCCTCTGCCGCAAGGGCAAGCACGCCATCGTCGGCACCGCCCCCTATTTCGATCCCGCGACCAAGCACCTCTACAATCGCGCCCTCATCTTCAGTGACGGCCGCGTCCTTCATCAGGACAAACTTTTCCTCACCCCATGGGAGCATGAGTTCAGAGCAGGCCGCGAACTGTTCGTCTTCGAAATGTCCGGCCTGCGCGTCGCGGTCATCATCTGCCTCGACATCGAGGTGCCGGAGCTCAGCGCGCGTCTGCGCGGCCTCAACATCGACCTCCTCCTCGTTCCCAGCGCCACGGAAACCCTCTACGGCAGCGAGCGCGTCACCCGCTGCGCCTCCGCCCGCGCCATCGAGCTCGGCTGCGCCGTCCTCGTCTGCCCCCTCGTCGGCAAATGCGACTCCAGCATGGTCAATGTGAACCTCGGCAAGATCGCCATGTACCTTCCAGCGCTCAAGGCGTTCGAAGCC
Source organism: Verrucomicrobiota bacterium (assembly GCA_026397715.1). Lineage (GTDB taxonomy): Bacteria > Verrucomicrobiota > Verrucomicrobiia > Verrucomicrobiales > Verrucomicrobiaceae > Prosthecobacter. Next base: position 31,440 of record JAPLUN010000261.1, on the reverse strand, counting down.
TATGACCGCTCTGAAGACACCCGTCTCGTCCATCAAGGCTGGCACGCGCTGCGCGTCGAAGTGCCCGAAGCCGTCATTCACGAGGCCCATCGCCGACGCAAAGAAACCAATCCCTCGCAGCTCAACGTGAACCTCACGCCTGAGGAAGTGCAGATCGACGAAAGCGCCCGCACACCACCCGCCAGGAAAATCGCCAGACGGGAACGCATGTGAACGCATTCCCGCCTGGCATGAAGTTCATTTCTTCCCGCGCACCTCGTTCACAAACTCCTCCATCAGATCCATCGCCTTCGCGATGAGTTCGGGAGCAGTCGCGTAGCAGCAGCGCACAAATCCTTCACCCGCACTGCTGAAAGCACTGCCAGGGACAACGGCCACACTCTTCTTCTCCAGCAGCTGAATGGCGAATTCCTTGCTCGTCAGCCCCGTGCTGCGGATCTCCGGAAACACATAGAAGGCACCGCCCGGATTGAAGCAATGCAGACCCATCCCGTTGAGTCGGCTGACGATGAGATTGCGCCGCTGCTCGTAGCTTTGCCGCATGTCCTCATACGCAGTCTCACCCATCTTGAGCGCTTCAATGCCGGCCATCTGGCTCATGATCGGAGCACACAGCATGCAGTACTGGTGAATCTTCATCATCGCCTCACGCAGTGGTGCCGGAGCACAGGCATAGCCGAGACGCCAGCCAGTCATGGCAAAGGCCTTGCTGAAGCCGTGCAGCAGAATCGTGCGCTCACGCATCCCGGGAAACTCGACGATGCTCTTGTGCTTGCGCCCATCATAGAGCAACTCGCTGTAGATCTCGTCGGTGAAGACCAGCAGATCATGCTTCACTGCCAGCGCGGCGATTTTCGCCAGTTCCTCATGCGGCATGATGCCACCCGTCGGATTCGTCGGGAAGTTCAGCGCAATGACCTTCGTCCTCGGCGTGATCGCCTTCTCCACATCCTCGGCCATCAGCGCAAACTCGTTCTCTTCACGCGTCTGCACCACGACCGGCACGCCATAGGCCATCTTGATGCTCGGTGAGTAGCTCACGTAACACGGCTCATGATAGATCACTTCGTCTCCCGGATTCAACACCGCACGGAAGGCGATGTCCAGCGCCTCAGACACACCCACCGTCACCAAAATCTCCGTCTTCGGATCATAGGTCGTGCGGAAGTGCTTCGTCACATACTCGCTGATGCCAATGCGCAGCGATTCGAGTCCAAGATTCGAGGTGTAGCTCGTCTGGCCTTTTTCCAGCGAGCGGATCACCGCCTCGCGGATCGGCCACGGGGTCGGTTTGTCGGGCTCGCCGACACCGAGCGAAATGACATCGGTGCGGCCGATGACGAGTTCGAAGAAATCGCGGATGCCGGAGCGCGGCAAATCGCGAATGATGTTTGAAATTTTGTTGTCGTATTCCATGACCTCAGGTTCCTCTCAGCTCATGGACTCACCGGCAGACGCTCTTCATCGCCGCCACCGTTCGCGAGGAACCCGTTTTCCTTGTACGCCTTCAATTCAAAGCGCGTGGCCGTGGACAGCACGCCTCCCAAGGTGCTGAGTTTTTCGGACACAAAAGTCGCCACATCCAGGAGGTCCTTGCCCTCCACAATCACGGCCAGGTCATAGCCGCCGCTCATGAGAAAGCAGTCGCGCACCTGATCAAATTTCGAAATCCGGCGTGCCAGACGGTCAAAGCCGCCATCACGCTCCGGCGAGATGCGCACCTCGATCAGCGCCGTCACGCGGCGGTCCCCCGCCTTCAGACGGTCGACTACGGCGCTATACCCCAGGATCGTGCCATCCGCCTCCGCCGCGGCAATGCGGGCGGTGATTTCGGATTCGGCGAGCCCCAGTGCGAGAGCGATCTCTTTGGGGCTGCGGTTGGAGTTGTTGCGGAGCAGTTCGATGAGCGGGTCCATATAAGGGGCCGCGATTGTAACGCCAGTCCCCGATTTGAACAGCGGAAAGCAGCACGAATCCACGCGCCAGCGTCCCCGGAACCGGAGCGCAGCGGAGATAGACAGCCGCAGGCTGCCCGAAGGGTGAGCGCAGCGAATCAATGCGGCGTCTTCAGCGCCGCTTTCGCCACACCCACCATATCCAAATTCCCACCGGCCCTCTCAAACGGCCAACATCAACCCTCCGTTCAAGTTGACCCCCCACGCCCGCCACGCCAAATCTCTCACATGCGCGCCACCGCCATCAAAGTCATCCAAAAGCTCACCCACGCCGGCCACACCGCCCTCCTCGCCGGCGGCTGCGTGCGCGACATGCTCCTCGGTCGCGAGGCCAAAGACTTCGATGTCGCCACCAGCGCCACGCCCGAGCAAGTCGTCGCCCTCTTCCCCGGCGCTCAAACGGTCGGCGCACACTTCGGCGTCGTAATCGTCCGCCTCGATCACCACCACATCGAAGTCGCCACCTTCCGCAGCGACGGCAGCTACAGCGACGGTCGCCGCCCGGACAGCGTCACCTACTCCACCCCGGAGCTCGACGCCCAGCGCCGGGATTTCACCATCAACGGCCTCTTCTTCGACCCGCTTACAAACCAGGTCATCGACTACGTGGGCGGTCAGGTGGACCTCCGCATGGGCCTGCTGCGAGCCATCGGTGTCGCCAAAGACCGCTTTGAAGAAGACCACCTCCGCATGCTGCGCGCCGTCCGTTTCGCCACCGTGCTGGGCTTCGACATCGAGCACGCCACATGGGAATCCATCTGCGGCCTCGCCTCCAAGATCAAAAGCGTCAGCATCGAGCGCATCCGCGAGGAGTTCGTCAAAACGTTGCTTCATCCAAATCGCGTGCGCGGCTTCGATCTCCTCGTCAACAGTGGCCTCATGGAGCAATTCCTCCCCGAGATTCTTGCTCTCCAAGGCTGCGAGCAGCCCCCGCAGTTCCACCCTGAGGGCGATGTCTTCATCCACACCCGCCTCATGCTCAGCCTGCTGCCCGCCGAGGTCTCCCTGCCGCTGGTCATGAGCGTCCTCCTCCACGACATCTCCAAGCCCGCCACGCAAACGCGAGATGCCGACACGGGCCGCATCCGCTTCAATGGCCACGACAAACTCGGTGCCGAAAAAACCGGCGAGATCATGCGCCGCATGAAATTCCCCAACGACGTCATCGAGCCCACCGTCGTCGCGGTGGAAAACCACATGGTCTTCAAGGACGTCAAAAAGATGCGCACAGCCAAGCTGCGCCGCTTCATGGCACGCCCCTCCTTCGATGACGAGCTCGCCCTCCACCGCGTTGATTGCCTCGGTTCCAACGGCTGGCTGGACAACTACGAGTTCCTCCTCGCCAAGCGCGAAGAACTCGCCAGCGAACCCATGCTCCCGCCGCGCATCATCACCGGCGCCGATCTCATCGCCCAAGGCTGGCACGCCGGCAAAGCCCTCGGCAAACTCCTCACCACCCTGCAAACCCTCCAGCTCGAAGGCACCCTCAAGACCAAAGAAGAAGCCCTAGCTTGGGTGGCCGCGCATGCGCCGGTGCCCGATGTGTTTGATGCCGTGGAGGAATAGCTCGGTGAAATCTGGTGCTGCAGGATGGATGGCAGAGCCATCCCAGCCTGTAGCGAGGCGGTTGAGCGAAGCGACACCCCTCGTAGGCAATGGAAACTTCTCATTCTGACACTCGCATCGCGTAGCGATGCCAGCACGAGCATCCCATTTCCCTTCGCATGCCGATGGTTTGAGCATCCTCTACACCACCAAGCCCGGCAAACTCGTCCCCGTGCTCGATCCAAACTCATCCGTCTCAATCCCCATGCGCTGCAGCATCTGCACGAAGAGATTGCACATCGGCTGATTGTTCTTCGCATCAAACGCCAGGTGCTGACCATGTTTGAAACCACCACCCGCAAACACCAGCGGCAAGTTGTGCCAGTCATGACTGTTGGCATTCCCCAGATTGCTGCCAAAGAGCACCATCGTGTTGTCCAGCAGGCTGCCATTGGCCTCCTTCTTGGCCTTGAGCGAAGTAAATAAACCATTCAAAGCTTCAAACTCAGCACGCTCAATCCGCTGAAGCTGTTCGATCTTCAGCGGATCCTGGCCGTGATGCGACAGATTGTGATGCGCCATGGTCACCCCATTGATGAGTGGCACATCTCCCCGGCCCTGCACCAGCACCGTGATCGCCCGGGTGCTGTCCGTTTGCAGCGCCAGCGGAATCAGATCAAAAAGCAGCTTCATGCGCGCAATGAGGTCAGCCTCATTCTCAATGTCCGTCGGCGGCTTCGCATCTACCTTAGGCTTGGGCTTCTGAACCCACGCCTCAGACCTGAGCATGCGCTCCTCCATCTCACGCACGGAGGTGTAGTACTCATCCAGCTTCTCCTTGTCCGCCGCACCCACGCGGCGCTCAAAGCGCTTCGCCTCCGCCTGCACCGTGTCCATGATGCTGCGCCCCTCCTTGAGCTTGCGCATCTGGTTGCTGATCTCTCCCGGAGTACCATCGAGGAAGAGCTTGGCAAAGACCTGCGAGGGCTTCGACTGCGCCTGCACCATCACGCCACTGCGCGTGTAGCTCTGGCTGCTCTGCCCCGCAGAGCTGAGCACCAGCGAAGGATAGCGCGTCTCGTAGCCAATCTTCTCCGCCACGAACTGATCAATCGACACCGTGTTGCGGAAGCCGCCGAGACCCGGCCCACGCGCCGAAGTCAGCCAAGTCATCTCTGACGTATGCCCGTCCGCCCCAGCCTGATCTGGATGGCACACTCCTGAAAGCACCGTGAAGTCATCGCGATGATCCTTCAGCGCTTCCAGATAAGGCGTCAGAGTGTACCCACGCCCCGTCTCCTTCGGAAACAACGAAGGCCCGTATATGCCCAGCGAAGCACAGGCAAACACCATGCGCTTTGGCGGCATGGCAGCCGCAGCGCTCGACAGACGCGGCATCATGGCCTCAAGAAACGGCAGGGCCAGCGAGACACCGGAACCGTGCAGAAAAGCGCGGCGGGAAATGGCGGGGCGTGTGATCATAATGTGATGGAATCGAATTGAACGGTCGCTTACTTGCTCAAAAACAGCGGAGACTGCACCACCGCATGGACCAGGGAACGCAGCCCAGAGCCGTCGGCTTTGGCTTGCTTGCTGATGGCATCGATCGCATCGCGATCAGCGAACTGAATGCCTGCACCCGTGCCGTAGGTGACCAGATTTCCGGCGAGAGCGCGCATGACCTGGTCCTGCTGCTCCAGCAGCAGCTTCTTGAATTCTGTGATGCCCTGAAACTTACGGCCATCCGCCAGCTCCCCGCTGGCATCCACCGGCAGGCCCTCCTTGTACTGCCAGATGTTCTGTCCATGGAGTTTGCGCTTCACATTGGCCCCCTTCTCATTGGAGCGGTAGTTCTCACGGAAACCGCCGATGACATCAAAGCTCTCCAGGGCAAACCCTGGCGGGTCAATCTGCCGGTGACAGGAGGCGCAGCTCTCACTGTCACGGTGCTTCGCCAGTTGTTCGCGAATGGTGGTGCTGCCGCGTGTATCCGGCTCAATGCCCGCCACATTGCCCGGAGGAGGTGGCGGTGGCTGCCCCAGCAGATGCTTCATGACCCAGGCGCCGCGAATCACCGGCGATGTGACCGTCCCATTCGCCGTGACTTTGAGCACACTGGCCTGCGTGAGCACTCCACCACGCACACTGTCCTTCGGCAATGACACACGGCGGAATTGCTCACCGGCAACGCCCGGCAGTTCGTAATGCTCCGCCAGGCGGTTGTTCATCATGGCAAAGTCACTGTGGATGAGATTGCTCACCGGCAGATTCTGGGTCAGCAGCTCATTAAAAAATGCCTCCGTTTCCGTGACCATGCCCAGCTTCAGCAGCATGTCGTATTCAGGGTAAAGCTTCGTATCCGGCGTGGTCGCGTCGATGTTGCGCAGCTCCAGCCATTGGCCCACAAAGTTAGTCACGAACGTCGCCGCTTTCGGTCCTTTGAGCAGACGCTCCGTCTGGGCTCTCAGCACCGCCGGTTGGCTCAACTTCCCGGCATCGGCCACCTTCATCAGTTCGTCATCGGGCATCGAGCTCGTGAGGAAATACGCCAGCCGAGTGGCCAGGGCGCGATCACTGAGCCTGCCCGGATGCTCTTCCAAAAGCAGGAAGGCAGGTGACGTTAAAATGGCGCGCAAGCCCACGCGCATGGCATCTTCAAAGGTGCTGCCCGCCTCCAGCGACTGCGTGGCCAGAGCGATGTAAGGAGCCGCCTCATCCTGCTCCAACGGCCGCCGGAAAGCACGCGCCGCAAATCCACTCAGCCCGCTGGCAATCGCCATCCTCACATCCGTAGGCGCGAGTTCATATCCGAGTTGCTTGCCATCGCGAAACTTCCTCTGCTTGTCTCCCAGTTCAGTTAGCGGCACATCCCCCAGTGCTTTCTTCAGGCTCACTGGTGGCCACTCAGCAGACAGCGGCCCCTCCACTTCGATCCATTGCATCGCGAGCCCCGTTCCCTGGAATTCAGCAGCCCCTGCGTTGTAGATGTTCTGCCCCTTTTTATCGCGGCCCACACGATCACAGTTGATCACGATGTGCTCGGTGCCATCCAGGCGCGTGGTGAATTCAAACTCGCGGGGCTTGTCCGCCGGCAGCTCGCAGTAGCTCAGCAGGCGCTTCTGCTTGTAGTTGTTGCTGTAGATCATCAGCGTCAGCGGCTCGCCCTCGCTCTGGAAAGCCTTGCCGGAGACCTTGATGCGGTAGTTGCCCGGACCGGGCAGGCGGCACTGCTTCAGGCCCACCAGATAGTCCCCCGTGGTGAACATGATGACCTCTTTGTCGTTCTCACGAAACATCACTCGGTGCCCACTCTTCGGATTGGTCTTGTCCGACAAGGTGCCTGGCGGCGTGTCGAGGTTTTTGCGAATTCCTTGTTCGTTCTTGTAGCTGTAACGCTGGTTGATCCCCACCGGCCGCTTGCTCAACACGATGGCGGCATCCAGCGCGGCATCAGCCGCCTCCAGATACTTCTCGATTTGCAGCTGCGAAAACCGCAGACCTTCCGCCACAGTGTCAAACCCATGCAGCGGCGTGTCTTCGGGCAGGATGTGCTTCAGCGGCAGCGCGATTCCCAGCAAATCATGCACGGTATTCTCATACTCCGTGCGGTTCAGCCGGCGCAGCACCGTGCGTCCGTTCTTCGCCTGCTGCGTAAGTTCATGCTCACGCAAAGGCGCCTTGAGCGCTGACTGAAAGCTCTGCACTGCCGCAGCCTCAGGCCGGGGCTTCTTCGCAGGCGGCATCTCGCCTTTGCTCAAACGATCATACACCTTCACCCAGCGGTCAAAGTTCTTCCGGTCCTCCGGCTTGAACGACAGCGCTGTGAGATCCAGCCCGCCTTTCTTCACATCGCCATCATGGCACTCGGTGCAGTGCTGTTCCAAAAAAGGCGTCACCGGCGGCAACGGCGCGGCACTAGCTGTGCTGGCTAGGATTAAAAAAGCAGGGAGGCGTGTCATGGTTGGGACGACAAAAAGGAACCTGATAATGCTGCCTCATCCTTAAACACGCAAGCCTTCCGCTTTGTTGCATCCGCTCCTCAAGCTACGATCAATAGAAAACAGGTCTGCATAGCGTCTGATGAATGGCGGAGCCATTTCAGCATGTAGCGAGGGGTTGAGCGAAGCGACACCCCTCGTAAACCGACGCATCACCCTGACTGCACTCGCATCGCGTAGCGATGCCAGCCCCAGGTCACTGCGCCTTCTTCTGCTTCTCCCACTCCGCCCGGAAAGCGGCCTCCCGATCCTGCACATAACGCAGATACCCCTCGGGATCGATGAAGGGATTCGTAACGCTCACACCCAGCTTCACATGCTTGGCCTCCATGCCATAATAGCCGCCATGCGCTCCCAGAAACAGATCCACCGGCAGCGCCTTAAGCAATTGGAAAGTCTTCTCGTAATCCGCCGCGATGCCCGGGTAGTTCTTGTTCCCCACCAGTACATAACCTGGATTCACATTCGGACTGCCAATGATGACAGCGTTCAGCACCTTGTCCTCATCCTTCACCTGCATCGTCCATGTCGTGCAGCCCGGCGTATGCCCGGACGTCAAACGCGCCACCAGCACGGAGTCCCCGAGCTTGACCTCCTCGCCATCCTTCAATCGACGATCCACCTTGGCCGGAGGAAACTGCGTGTAGTCCCCCTTCCCCACCCGCGACTTCTTCGCTCCACCGCCTTCCACTGCTTCTGCATCCTGCTCCATCACATAATACTTCGCCCCCGTGAGCTTCACGATCTCTGCGCTGCCCGCACAATGATCTGAATGCGCATGGCTGATGAGCAGGATGCGAATGTCAGTAAATTTGAAACCCAGCTTCTCCACGCTCGCACGGATCAGCGGCACCGATTCCTCCAGGCTGCTGTTGATGAGCACATGCCCTTCCGACGTTGTGATCAAGTAGGATGCCAGATCGCGCGACCCCACATAATACAGATTCCCCGCGATCCGATGCGGTGAAAACGGCTCCGTCCAGCTCGACCGGTCCTGAGCCATAGTAAGGCTGCAAAAACCGAGCAGAAGAAATAACAATGCGTAAAGTTTGCGGTGGTCAGTCATGTTGGGAAGGAGTGCCGAGAATTTTCATCCGCTGCTCGTTGTTCAGCTTTCGCATCGAAGCAACTTCATGATGAAACGCCTCCAGATCGCCCCCTTTTTCTTTCATGAGCCGCTCAAATCCCGGCACCATGTTGTAATACGTGGCGACCGTATTGAGGCGCGCGTTGTTCCAAAACTTCGGATCATGATTGATGTTGGTCCGCGCACGTGGGCCGACAGTCGCCGCCTCCTTCAGCATGTCGTCAAAGACCCGCTGCTTCGCCAGCCGCTCCGTTTCCGCACTGCGATAGGTGCGGGCATAGACCGTCTTCAACTTCTCACGCGTGCTCAGCATCAGATGGACGGATTCACGATTCTTCTTCAGGTGTGCTTCATACTCGCGCAGCCCATGCAGATTATTCTTCGAGCACATCCAGCGTCTCACCCCCTCCTGTCCGTTCGCGGTGGCAAAGGCTTCATTGAAATCGGTGTCACCGGGAATGAATACCTTGGCATGCGTCAGTTCATGAAAAATGAGCTCGGCCAGTTCACCATCGCTACGATGCAGAAAGGTGTTCAGCACCGGGTCCGCCAGATAACCCAGCGTCGAATAGGCCTCCACGCCGCCCACGAAAACATCATACCCTTTTTTCTTGAGCCTCGCTGCTTCCACAGCCGCATCCTTCTCGTTAAAAAAGCCGCGATACTTCAGACTGCCGACCAGCGGGTACCACCACTTCTTGCTTTCAATGGAAAACTCCGGAGCGGCATACACCACCCACACCACATAGGGCCGCTTGAGGTCACAGTACTTGCCGAAACTCTTCGTCGGCAGATGCAGATCACTGGCGGCAAAGGCGCGCAGTTCTTCGATCAAGTGCAGACGCTGTTTAACCTTTTCCGCCACGCTGGGATCCGCCAGCGCCTCGGCATTGGGCCGTGATTTGCGCCAGATTTCCGTCTGTCCACTGATCGCCTGGGTGTAGAACTGCACCGTACTGCATGCGCACAAGCACAGGAAGGGCAGGAACGCGAACCAGTTGCGTGTTTTCGTCATCCTGCCAGTGTAGGCAGATCACCACCAACCGACAAACAGCAATGTCCTTCATCCACGACGATTTTCTCCTCTCCACCAAGGCCGCCAGCCACCTGTACCACAGCTTTGCCAAGGACGAACCGATTCTGGACTACCACAATCACCTGCCTCCTAAGGACATTGCTGAAAACCGCCAGTTTAAAAACATCTTCGAAATCTGGCTCGAAGGCGACCACTACAAATGGCGTGCCATGCGCTGCAACGGCGTCCCGGAAGAGTTCATCACCGGCAAGGCCAGCCCCCGCGACAAATTCCTGGCCTGGGCCAAGACCGTTCCCCACACCCTGCGCAATCCTCTCTACCACTGGACGCACCTGGAACTGAAGCGCCACTTCGGCATCGACACCCTTCTCGATGAAAAGACCGCCCCCGCCATCTGGGAGCAGACCGAGGCCGCTCTGGCAAAGCCAGAGATGAGCGCCCGCGGCATCCTGCGCACGCAAAAAGTGAAGGCCCTCTGCACCACGGACGATCCCATCGACGATCTCGCCCACCATCAAAAATGCGCGGCAGACGGCTTTGAAGTCGGCGTCTATCCCACCTTCCGCCCGGACAAGTCCCTCGCCGTCCACCTGCCCGAGGCCTGGAATGCCTGGTGCGACAAACTCAGCGCCGCCAGCGGCATCGAAATGAAAAGCTACGCCTCCCTGCTCGATGCCCTGAAACAGCGCCACGACTTCTTCCACAGCGTCGGCGGTCGCCTCAGCGACCACGGCCTGAATTACTGCCACGCCAATTTCATCAGCGATGCCGAGGCCGAGCGCGTCTTCCAGAAAGCCCGCAGCGGCACCGCCGCCAGTGCGCAGGAGCAGGATCAATTTGCCAGCAACATCATGCTCCACGTCGGCCGCCTCAATGCCTCACGCGGCTGGACCATGCAGCTCCACCTTGGACCCGTGCGCAACAACAACAGTCGCCTCGCCCGTGAGATCGGCGCGGACGTCGGCTGCGACAGCATTGGCGACTGGCCGCAGGCTGAGACTCTCTCCCGCTTCCTCGACCGCCTCGACACCGAGAACGCTCTGCCCAAGACCGTCCTCTACAACGTCAACCCGAACGCCAACTACGTCTTCGGCACCATGGCCGGCAATTTCGCCGACGGCACCACGCCCGGCAAAGTCCAGTTCGGCTCCGCCTGGTGGTTCGTCGATCAGAAGGAAGGTATGGAATGGCAGATCAATGCCCTCAGCAATCTCGGCCTCCTCAGCCGCTTCATCGGCATGCTCACAGACAGCCGCAGCTTCATGAGCTTCCCCCGCCACGAATACTTCCGCCGCACCCTCTGCAACCTCCTCGGCGCCGACGTCGAAGCCGGCCTCATCCCCAACGACGACGCTCTCGTCGGCACCATGGTCAAAAACATCTGCTACCCCAATGCCAAAGCGTATCTGGGCCTGAAGGTGTCTTGATCCAACTCATCGCTGCTTGGATCGGCCGCGTGCTTCTCGGTGATCCTCGAAAAGCTCTCGCTTCAACATCTGGGAATAGTTCCACTGTTGAAGCGAGTCGAACGCCACGAACTGATGGATGCAGATGATCAACCAGAACTCGAACTGATAGCTGGTCTTGGAGGACTTATGCCGCAACCGACGCTGAGCCACCCAAGCGCCCGGCCAGCCGCCGGCAAGTTCCAGTAGATGGAGATACGTCTCAGGAGTGCGCCACGCCTCCACGCGCGCCTTGCGCTTGTCGCTGGCATACGCGGCATAGGTGATCCATGACAAAACGCAGACATAAGCCGCCAGTATCCACATCTCCCACCCGTTCTGCCGCCACGCGTAGGCGGGCAGCACCAGCAACGCCCCCAGAAAGCACAGCCTCACCAGACCGACATCCGAGACTTCACGCACCTGTACGGCATTTTGGGCGCACTGCCGTCGCTGTGTATCCAGCCCCCAGTTAAAACGAATCTCCTCACCCACCTTCGGCTGGTGGTGAAACCTGGAAAAATCACGGCGATGCAGGAACAACCGTTTGTCGCCGAATTGCAGCCAGCCAAAGCCCTTGTCGGCATGCCATTCGATGACTCGGGCAGTGTATTCAGGCTTGCGCGTTTGGGCGGAAATCATGGAGAGGTGGCGGCTATCTGCCCCTGCATTGACCAAAGGGCAAGCCTCTCCGTTTGCAGACCGCCTTACTCCTTCCACCGCATCAGCAGCAGAGTCAGCACCGCACCGCTGGTCCACAGCAGCCAGCTTTCAGTCACAAGGCAGGAGCAGCCGAGCATGACGGCCCCCAGGCCCATTTTGACCACCGAGCCCACCGATTTGCCATACAGCAAAGCCCCCAGCCCGATGGCTCCGAAGATCAGGGAACCGAAGAAATCAGAGGCGGAAGGCACGTTAATTGAACGCAGCTTACTTCACAGCCTTGCGCCTTTTTGCTCCAGCCAGTCCTTAGCAGGACTTGGCATGGAAGGAAAACACATGCAGGAAGGTCCGGGCGATGATCTCCAGATCAAGGTAGAACGACCAGTTCTGGCAGTATTCGATGTCGGAGGTCACGCGGTGCTTGATCTCGCTGGCATCATCCACAGGACCCCGATGACCACGCACCTGCGCAAGTCCCGTCACGCCGGGCTTCACCGTGTGGCGCATCGCATACTGGCTGCATTCCATCGCAAACAGCACGTCATGCTCCGCCATGTGAGGCCGTGGGCCAACCACGGACATATCCCCCAGTAGCACGTTCAGGAACTGCGGCATTTCATCAATGCTCAGCTTCCGCATCAACCCGCCGCCGGTAAAGATACGCGAGTCATTGGCACGCGCCTGCACGCTCTCCTTGCCGTGATTCACCGTCATCGTGCGGAATTTGAAAATCTTGAACATCTGACCATCCGCCCCCGAACGCGACTGCTTGAAGAACAGCGGGCCCGGCGAGAACAGCCGATGCACCAGCCACACACCAGCGCACAGGAATGGCAGCACCAGCACCACCACCGGCAGGCTGATGGAAATATCCAGCAACCGCTTCAGGAAACGATGCGCAGGGCTGACCAGCGGATGCTTGTGCAGGCTGATGAGCTTCATGTGAGAGTATTCTGTGAGCTGCACAGCCCCCATGTCTCCGACAATTGGCTGCAGATCCACAGCCAGATGCGTCCCGTGCGATTCGGCAATGCCCCGGATTCTTTCGGTGCGTGCAGCGTCGGTCGGCAGGCGCCAGATCAGCAGATTCGGGCGTCCACGTTTAAGAGCTTCCTCAAGCCGATGCTCCAAGAATGACTCCTGGCTGGCGTCTGTCTCGATGGCCAGCACATCGCAAAGATGAATACCCAGCATCGTTTTGTTGGAAAACCACTGCCTTGTCGCAGCCTCACCCGCCTCATCACACACCGCCAGAATGCGCAGCCGTGGTTGAATCTTGGCTCCCAGGACCTGGAGAAGCTTCATAAAGGCGATCTTTCCGATCATTAGGCAGGGCCCCAGCGTCAGCACAAACATCAGCAACAGCTTGCGTGACACATCGTAGTTCCGCCACATGCCCATATAGATGAAAAGAGTGAGCGCCAGGAACAGCACCTGCGCAGCGCAGATGCGCAGCTTACGGCCATTCAGCAGTTGAAACATGTAATGACCATCGCGTGACCAGATGAGGGTGTGCAGCAGCAGTCCGATGATGCCCAGCGCCAGCAGCACCCCTTCCTTTGCCGGGGGGGCCCAGTGCAGGCTGAGCGTATCTGGCGGCATCAATTGGGATAAGACGAACGCTGCGATGTAGGCGCTGGCTACGGAAATTCCATCCACCAACACGAAAAAAGGTGTCCATCCTCGAACTCTTTGGCTTAGGGCGTCTTGCATGTGGAAAACCTCCACCGCGCAAACCATAAATTCCAGAAAGTCAGGACTTACATTCCAATCAGTAATGCTTTAGGCCGTCCTCAGACAAGTGGAAGTCCGTTTCTCATTCCCGTGCCCGTGTGCGTTGTTCTTTCATATCGCGCCTCGAGCTATTGGCGGACGTACTCGTCATCGCAAAAACGCTTCCCACCATGGCTGCAAAGAGGGGACGTATGGCATCGATCTGCAGCGGAAAATCCACCACAGCATGCAGCAGCAGAGAAATAATCGCAGTAGAGAAGCAGATCAGCCCTGCCCGGCGCTCAAAAGACATCCGATAATGGCTGTCCTTTATAAAAGCCTGTCGCAAGGCACTGAAGAGGCGCCTGCCCGGCAACGCCAGCAGTAGAAAAAAGAATAAAGCCCCGGGCCACCCCCATTCAGCGAAGATTTCAGCATAATCATTATGCGCATGACGCCAGCGCCCCTCCTGCAGCATCGGGTCCAGCGGCGTGTAGTGTGCAGCCACCCATTCAAAAGTCCCGGGACCCGTCCCTGTCCAGCCATAATCGGCTCCAATCTGCAGCGCCATCAGCGCGGCATGCCTTCTGGCAGGATCATCAAAATGACGTTGCGAAAAGTTGTCCCACCGCCCGAGCATGGCTCCGGCCCCGCTCAACCATGCGCCCAGTACCAGCAGCCCCACGGCAATGAGGGCGAACAAAGCCAGCCTCTTCTTGCTGAACGGCAAAGTCTCGAAATGGGGCCTCCACACCACAAAACCTGCTACACACAAGAGCACAACTTCAAAAATCAATAGAAAATGCCCAACTTTAGAAATAATCACAAAAACCGCGATGATCTGGACCATCACTGCAACCATTAGGAAGGCCAGTGCCATCTGCTGACGGAAGGTGCGCAGCCCATGATGCAGAAGCAGCAGGCACAGCCACAAACTCACCGGCCACGACAGATTTAAAAAAGCCGCCGTGTTGCCATGGTACCAAAACAACCCAAAAACGAATTTAGGTATGTGCTTCACCTGCCATAAAGCCGCAAGATCAGCAGACGTCTGAAGCCAGAGCCCCGCCACGGCCGTGACAAACCCTCCAAATGTCACCGCCAAGTCCAAAACACACCGGCCCGTACGCTCAAACGCAAAATCCAGCGCTACCACCAGCAGCATCAGCGCAGACGTTATAAAAACCATTGCCTGCACAGATATTTCTTGATCCAGCGTCCCAAACGCAAGCCATGGGCTTTTGTCCAAATCGAGAATCGCACCGCTGGCTCGGTCCACCATCGCGCTTGGGAAGCAAGTGACCACCCAGCCATAGGCGGTGATCAGGAAAGTCATCCACCAGACGACAGTCTCGTGCGAGCGAGGAAACTTCCATTCAAAAATTCTGGCTAGCAACCAGCAAACAAAAGCCGTGCATGCCAACCACGGAATCAAATCGTGCGTTGACCCCGGCAGTTTCACATTGGCCCAAGGAAGAATGCAGATGCACAGCGCCACGGCGGCGAGAGCAAGGCTGCGAAGAATGGTTGGAAGCGTAGCGATCCACCAGTGTGCCTCCATTCAGGCCCCTAGGTCAAGATTCAGAGAGCTTAACTAAACTAAGACAAGCCTTACCGACATCTGAACCGTGAGCGATTGGAGTTCTTCTAATACCAGCGGATTCTTATGGAAGTTCAGAAACAGGCTGGGGGGAGCATAGACTCAACCAATGGCGGCAGCTTGTTCACATTTACTCACTGTTCATTACAACATGCCCGCGTTGATTATGAAGCTGTCTTTTGACTCTGGTATCTCAAGGGCTGATCATACACACTCCCTCCCAATAGCCGCCAAAAACCTCTGTCTGCCTAAATTTTTGTCCTCAAAACCTACACACGAGCATTAATCCATGAAAAAACGCATCCTCATCACTGGCGGAGCCGGGTTCCTCGGATCCCACCTCTGCGAACGCCTGCTGGAACAGGAACACGAAATCATCTGTGCGGACAACCTTTTCACCGGGCGCAAGCAGAACATCGCCCACCTGCTGAGCAATCCAAACTTTGAGTTCATGCGGCATGACATCACGCAGCCGATCAACGTTGAGGTGGATCAGATCTACAACCTCGCCTGCCCCGCCTCGCCTCCTCATTATCAATACAATGCCATCAAGACCATCAAGACCTCGGTGATGGGTGCCATCAATGTCCTTGGCCTGGCACGCCGGCTCCAGGCCCGGGTCTTTCAGGCCTCCACCTCTGAAATTTACGGTGATCCCGAAGTGCATCCTCAGCCGGAAAGCTACTGGGGCCACGTCAACACCATCGGCCCCCGTTCCTGCTATGACGAGGGCAAGCGTGTCGCTGAAACCCTCTTCTTTGACTACCACCGCCAGAACGGCGTGGACATCCGCGTCGTGCGCATCTTCAACACCTACGGTCCGCGCATGCTGCCGGATGACGGCCGCGTCGTCTCCAACTTCATTGTCCAGGCCCTCAAAGGCAACGACATCACCATCTATGGCGACGGCCAGCAGACCCGCAGCTTCTGCTATGTCGATGATTTGATCAGTGGTTTCATCAAGTTCATGGAAACCGACGACTTCACCGGTCCCGTCAACATCGGCAATCCTGGCGAATTCACCATGCTGGCCCTTGCCGAGCAGGTGCTCGCCAAAGTCGGCGGCAAATCCAAAATCGTCTTCCGCCCATTGCCCGCAGATGATCCTAAGCAGCGCCAGCCAGACATCACTCTCGCGAAAACACGCCTCGGCTGGGAGCCTAAAATCCCGTTGTCTGAAGGACTCGACCGCACCATTGCTTACTTCGCCCAACTGCTCGCAGGCCCGGCGGCAAAGCAACCCCGGCCGATGAAGGCCCCGTTGAAAAAACTGACCCTTAACTGATTTATCCGTTCTAAAAACCCTATGAGAATTTGTTGCATCGGCGCCGGCTATGTCGGCGGCCCCACCATGGCGATGATCGCCGCCAAATGCCCTCACATCCGCGTTGATGTGGTGGATCTCAATGCCGAGCGTATCGCCGCTTGGAACTCCGACGAGCTCCCCGTTTATGAGCCAGGACTCGATGACCTCGTGCGTGGCTCCCGTGGGAAAAATCTGTTCTTCTCCACCGAAGTCAAAACCAGCATCCATGAAGCCGACATCATCTTTGTGAGCGTGAACACGCCCACCAAGACCTTCGGGGTTGGAGCACATAAGGCGGCGGATCTGCGCTTCATCGAAGCCGTGGCCCGCACCATCGCCGAAGTCGCTGATTCACCCAAGATCATCGTCGAAAAAAGTACCATCCCGGTCCGTACCGCTGAGGCCATCAAGACCATTTTGGCCTCCAGTGAGAAAGGCTTGAAACATCAGGTCCTCTCCAATCCAGAGTTCCTCGCTGAAGGCACCGCAGTGGTTGACCTTACCAGCCCTGACCGCATCCTCATCGGCGGTGAGCAGACCGAAGGTGGTCTGGCTGCCATCGAGGCACTGGTCAGCGTCTATGCCAACTGGGTGCCACGTGAACGCATCTTGAAGACGAACCTTTGGTCCTCCGAACTCTCCAAGCTCGTCGCCAACGCTTTCCTCGCTCAGCGCATCTCCTCCATCAACAGCATCTCTGCCCTTTGCGAAAAGACCGGCGCAGATGTCGATGAAGTCGCCCGCGCCATTGGCTCCGACTCACGCATCGGGCCAAAATTCCTCAAGGCTTCCGTCGGCTTCGGCGGCTCCTGCTTCCAGAAGGACGTGCTCAATCTCGTCTACCTCTGCGGTCACTTCGGCCTTCCGGAAGTCGCCGCCTACTGGGATCAGGTCATCATCATGAACGACTGGCAGAAGCATCGCTTCGCCGAGCGCGTGCTCCGCACCCTCTTCAACACCGTCACCGGCAAACGCATCGGCGTCCTGGGTTTCGCCTTCAAAAAGGACACCAACGACACCCGCGAGTCCGCCGCCATCTTCGTCTGCCAGGATCTCATCGAGGAGCGCGCCAAGCTCTCCATCTACGATCCAAAGGTCGGCTCAGCCCAGATGTGCAAAGATCTCGCCATCGAAGGAGATCATCCGAATGTCGAGTTCGCCGCCAGCGCCGCACAGGCCGCTGAAGGCGCGCACGCGCTTCTGGTGCTCACCGAGTGGGATGAGTTCCGCGAGCTCGACTTTGAAGCCATCTATGAGTCCATGGTGAAACCCGCCTGGATCTTTGATGGCCGCAGCCTGCTGGATCACGCGAAGCTCCGTCAAATCGGCTTCAAGGTTTACAGCATCGGCAAGCCGCTGCCGCAGGAAGTGACAGAATAAAAAGTGCGCCGGCCCGCACCGGGCCGGCAGCAGCAGCTTCCCCAAGTTGGAAGCCACTCACAGAACGTTGCAAACGCCCAGGCAGGACAAAAATCTGCCTGCCTGGGAAGCAACTTTGAGACTTTGCGTCAATGAACCAAGTTCTCTCCAAGATTGGCCAGGTTAAGGCCAACATCGACATCTCCGGCGCTGCCTCCGCGCGCTCTGCCAGTCTGCTCTGCGAACTGGTCGAACTGCAGCTCATGCAGAATGAGAAGTATCAGCTGCCGCAGTCCCTGATGCCCTTCCGCCAGAAAATTTTCTCGCATTACGGTCAGGACGGCATCATCGCAGAGATCTTCCGCCGCATTGGTGATGGCAGCAGGCGCTTCGTCGAAACAGGGGTCCCACCGGCGCAGAACAACACCAACCTGCTGCTGCTCAAAGGCTGGCGCGGCCTGTGGATCGATGTCGGGCTGGCCAAAGATGAAAGCCTTTCCACCAACCTTCAGATCCTGCTGCGTGAGGGCAAATTGAAAATCAGCCGCAAGCTGGTGAACCGTGACAACTGCCGCACTTTGTTATCGAGTCGGGGATTCGCCGAGGACATTGATCTCATCAGCATCGGCATCGACTACAACACGCATCACATTTTCACTGAGCTCCTGTCGCTCCAGCCGCGTGTGTTCAGCGTCGCCTACAACGGCATGCTGCCGGCCGATCTCGACTGGGCCGCTCCCTATGATGCAAAAGCAGTGTGGGACGGCTCCACCTTGCATGGAGCCACGCTCGGCACCATCAGCACCGCCGCCGAGGCAGGCGGTTATTCACTGGTCGGGTGCGAGCTCTCCGGCACCGATGCCTTCTTCGTGCGTCATGATTTGCTCCAAGGTCAATTTTTACGGCCTGGAGATGCGATGTTCCACTGGGAACCTCTTCGCATGCACCTTGGGCAGATGCAGCGTCATCGCAGCGCGATGCCCCTGCCAGCCTGATCAAAAAACGGGTCGTATGAAAATCGCCATCGCATCCCATGTGCATCCGACAGCCGTCGGTGGTCTCGCCGCTTATCAGCGCGAACTCGTCGCCGGCCTGCAAAGCTTCAGCCGCATCAACGGAGAAACACTCAGCGTGCAGCAACTGCATTTGAATCATGATGACTACAGCGCTGCCTTGAAACGGTCCCGCTGGGTCAGCCAGTTCGCCTCTCGCGGCCCGCTGCTGCGTCTTGCAGACAGTCTTAGCCGTGTGATGAATCATCATCCGTCCTGGACCTTGGCCGTCAACACAGCGGATGTCCTTCACTTCATCGGCACCGGCTCGGAAATCACAGGGCATCCGCTCTGGCGTGAAGCGCGCGAGGCGGAGGTCCCCTTCACCGTCTGGCCGGCAGTTCATCCGGAAAACTGCGATGCTGAAGCCTTCGACCTTCAGCTTTATCAAGAAGCAGAAGCCGTCTTCTGCCAGTCTGATGATGAGCGCGAACATCTCATCTCAAGAGGCGTCCCTGAAAGCAAACTAATCCGCTGCGGCCTGCCTCCGGTGTGTCCTGCAAATGGCAATGGGGCACGCCTCCGCTCCAAGCTCGGCATCGGTATGCGTCCAGTCGTGCTGTTTGTGGGTCGGCGTGATGAAGGCAAAGGTTACCCCGCCCTGCTTGAAGCCTGGCCGCTGGTGTTGCGCCAATGCCCGGATGCTGTGCTGCTCCTCGCCGGACCTGGCGACGCAGATGACTCCAGACTCGCCCAAATTTCACCCGAGAACGTTCGGGATCTCGGCTGCCCATCGGAACAGGACAAGGCTGACGCCTACGCTGCATGCGACGTCTTTTGCCTTCCTTCAGCCTGCGAATCCTTCGGGATTGTGTACGTGGAGGCCTGGTCCTACGGCAAACCAGTCATTTGTGGAACCGCTCCAGCAAGCCGAGAACTTGTGGAGCATGGAGTCACAGGTGTGTGGGCTGATCAACAGCCGCAGCAATTGTCTCATAGCCTGCTGCGGCTGTTGATGCACCCGGACCAGCGCCACCGCATCGGCCTCGCAGGCCTGCGGCATCAGCTGATGAATTTCACGACCGAACAAATGGTCGGCGGCCATCTGAAGGCATGGAAGATCACGGCACCAAAGTATTGAGCATGGAAGCCTCCCCGGAAACTACCAACGCACCAGGTCAGGGCCTGCGCCTGCCATTGCTGAAAGGCGTGTGCATGCATCAGGTCCGCCGCATCGTGGGACTCATCGCCTCGTATGCTTCCCTCAGCATCCTCAGTCGCGTCGTGCAGATGATCACCGCGTTTCTGGTGGTGCGTTCGCTTGCCAAGACAGAGTACGCCTGGTACTCGCTGGCCAACAATCTCGTCGGTGCCCTCGTCATCTTTACCATCACCGGCATTGGCACAGGCCTCATGCCGCTCGCGGGTGAAGTCGCGCATGATCCGCTGAAGCTGGGTTCCGTTCTGGCCTCGGCACGTCGTTTCCGTGCCGCCCTGCTCTTCTTCGGTGCGCTCGTGGGTCTTCCGGTTTTCATCCACCTCCTGCTGCGCAGCGGCTGCCCTCCGCTGAGCATCGCCCTGCTGGTCGGTTCCGCCATCGTCTCCCTCATGGTGAGCATCAGCACGCAGATGATCGCCACGCCTTTGAGCCTGGCACGTCGCTATAACATCCCGCAGTGGGAAAACATCCTGAGTTCTGCCCTGCGGCTGGTGTGCATTGTCTCCCTCGTTTTCGCGGGATTTGCGGACGCTGTCACCGTGATGCTCATCACCGTGCTTGCTCCGCTTCCCACAGTGTGTGGCTGGATGCTTCCCAAGGCACGCGAACACGCCGCCTTCGGACAGCCTGCCGACCCTGCCGCCACCCAGCGCCTGAAAAAGTACTTCATCATCGGTCTGCCTGCCAACATCACTCACCTGTTCGAAGCCCAGGTCGCCTTGTTCATTGTCGGCTGGCTGGGAAACATCGACAAAGTCGCTGATCTCGGGGCCATCTGCCGCGTCGCATTGATTCTGCAGATTCCATTGGCGGTCGCCTCCGGCATCATGCTCCCACGCATGTCCACGGAACAAAACATGCAGCGCCTGTGGAAAATGTGGACAGGCAGCAGTCTTCTCTCTGTGGTCATCGGCGTCGGCATCGTGGCCTGTGGATGGCTGCTGCGCCATCAGCTCCTCTTCCTTCTGGGACCTGGATACGCAGGCCTGGAAAACGAACTCGTCCTCTATCTCGGCTTTCAGGCTTTCTCCTTCTTCGCCACGGTAACGACCATACCCATTCAGGCGAAGGGCTGGGTCCGTCACTCCTGGCTGCGCCCGGTCGCAGTCTTTGGCTCCCAGGCTTTGGCCGCATTCGTGCTGGATCTTTCCACCGTCAGCGGTGCCATCGGCCTCATGTGGGCAGGCTCACTGGGCAACATGCTTTTGGACTCGTTCCTTCTCCTCAATGGCTGGCGCGGACGCGCCAGCATCTGACCCACTCGGTCGGAAATATTCAATCTCCGGTTCAATCATGCGCATTGGATTCAACGCTTCTCTCTTTGGTTCCCCCGAAATCCGTGGCTGGACACGCTATGGCCTCAACCTGATCAACGCGCTCGACCGCGAAGGCCACGAAATCACTCTTTTCACGCCCTACGCCATCAACCAGGAGCTCACCTCGCGGTTGTCTCCAGGCGTCAGGATCGTCCACACGCAGACCCCGCGCTACTGGCGCTGGCTGTCCATGGACCTGCCCAAGCTGCTGAAGCGTGAGAAGATCGAACTCTTTCACACACCTCATCACTTCGGACTGCCGCTCAACTCCCCCTGTCCCACGGTCGTGACCATCCACGATGCGATCGAAATGCAGGACCGCAAAATGCGTTTCTCGGATCTGCGCCAGTTCAGGACCCTGCCGAACAAGATGGACCATTGGCTGACGGAAAAGGTGGCGCATCAGGTCATCACCGTGAGCCAGTACAGTCATGACCGTATTGTGGAGCAGCGTCCGCATCTGCGCGGCCGGGTGCAGGTCATCCCCAACGCCGCTGACCCTCTCTTCAGCCCCTCCTTTTCTCCGCTCCCTCCACAGGTTCAGGAGCAGTTGAATGCCGCTCCTTATTTCTTCTACGTCGGCGGGTTTGAGCAGCGAAAAAATGTCCCCTTCATGCTGAAGGCATTCGCTGAATCCAATCTGGACTCCACCCGGCTGGTCATGGCTGGTGGCGCTGCCTCACACGGCACTGCGTTGCAGGCTCAAATCAAAGAACTCAATCTGGAATCCCGCTGCCTGCTGCTGGGACGCGTCGATGATGCCTGGCTGCCGGGCCTTTATGCCGGTGCCCTGGCGTTTGTTTACCCCAGCCTCTATGAAGGCTTCGGCCTGCAGATTTGTGAAGCATTCGCCATGGGCTGCCCGGTGATCGCCGCAGATGCCACCAGTCTTCCCGAGGTGCTCGGCCCAGGAGGCGAGACCTTCAATCTCGACACTACCCAACAACTGTCCGGACTCATGAAGAGCATCGCCTGTGACGAGTCCTATCGTGATGATCTGAAAAAGCGCGCAGTGACGCGCTCCGCGACTTTCAGCTGGGACGAAACAGCGCGGCTCACCGCACGAGTCTATTCGAAAATCCTCTCCCAGAATTGATCCATGAAGCTGAAGTACGTTTTCCCTGAGCCTCCCCTTCCCTTCCTGGGGGCTGCCGCACGACTCTCCCACCTCCTCCTTTCGGAGGCCATCCGCCGCGGTGTGGATGTCGAGGCCTTCATCGAGTACTTTGATGAGAAGGACGCCATCGCGATGTGCGAGATGTTCAATGCGCCAAACTGCAAGCTGCGCCTCTTCTGCGCCAAATCAGTGCCCAAAACTTTCCTGCGCACCACTCGCAGCCTCTTCTGGCAGGGAGCCTTCCTCTATGACGCAGCCTTCATGGCCGCACTCAACGAATCCATGCGCGATCCCGAAGCAGTGCTGCATTTGGAAACACATTCCGCCTGCTGGCCCGGCCTCAATCACCTCGACCGCACCGTTCTCAATCTCCACTACTTGCTGAACGCCGACATGCGTTCGGAAAAGCATCAAGGACTGCAGGTGAAATGGAATCTCCATCGCGAGCGCCAGATGCTCAAGACCTTCAAATACATGGCCGCCGTGACCCCGGCGCTTGCAGAAGAAGTGTCGTTGATCAATCCCAACGCACAGCTTCATCCCGTTCAATTCGGGTTGGATTTGACAGGCTACTCATACGCAGCCCCGTCAGCCTCGGAAGGGCAGCTATTGAACATCGGCATGATCGGCAGCTATGCCTGGGCTCCCACCCGTGCCGCCGCACTTCATTTCCTTCAGCTCTGGCCCCGCATCAAGCAGGCGGTGAAGGACGCCAGACTCTTCCTCGTGGGCCGCGGTGCTGAACGCATCCTCGGAGATGATGCCCGGGCCGTCGATCCTGAAGCCCGCGTCGTTCAAAATGTGCCGGACATCATTCCTTACTTTCGAGAACTCGACTGCATGGTCTATGCGCCTGAACATGCCTCGGGAATCAAAGTGAAGGTGCTCGAAGCCTTTGCGCTCGGAGTCCCGGTGGTCACCAACCAGCACGGCATCGACGGCATCCCGGTCCGCCATCGCGAACATTGCATCGTCGGCAGCACCGACGCGGAGCTCGTGGAGGGCGTGCGTTATCTCACCGAAAACCCCGAGGTGAAACGACAGATGACTCAAGCAGCAAGAAAGCTCGTCGAGGAGATCTGCGCGCCATCAAACGTCTTCGACAAATGGCTGGCAGTCTACGCGCAGATGAACGCCTGCAAGGCTGAGAAGCCACGAATGCTGGACCCATCAGCCCCTCCCTCCGGTCTTGCCGTGACCTGATATTCCCTTTTCAACCTCATCCACATCGACCATGGCACATGAAATTTCAGCTCTGATCATCTGCAGTGACCGTCTCGACGAAGTCACCCGGTGTCTCGCAAGCCTCGCCAAACTCGGCGACCGGCTGCACGAGGTGTTGTTGCTCAAAAACGCACCGAAGCAACCCTGGAGGGACAACTGCTTCGACTCCGTGCCTTCAGAAGTTCGCAAACGCCTGCACATCATTTCCGCAGACAAGCAGGTATTTCCCACGACCGGCCGCAATATACTGGCGGCGAAGGCCACGGGCTCTGTTTACTTGTTCCTCGATGACGATTCCCTCGTGCTTGAGCGCAAGGGCATTGAAGACGGCCTTCACATCTTGAAAAACGAACCGACCATCGGTTCGATCGCCTACCCGCAGTCAACTGAAGATGGAAAACTGGGGCCCTACATGCAGCCCGCACCGGTGGAGCATCCATGCTTCACCTGCGGCTTCATGACCTGCGCTGCACTGACTCGCGCAGATGTGTATCATCAGATCGGCGGTTTCCAGGATCTTCTTCAAATGGCGCACGAAGAAAACGAATTCTGCAAACGCCAGTGGGATGCCGGCTTCGCCGTCCTCTACCTTCCAGAACGCTGCATCTGTCACAATCCCAGCCCCAACGCGCGCAACAGCCGCCAGCGAGCCAAGCTGAATGCACGCAACATCTGGTATCAGGCCGTGCTGCATGAACCGCTCTGGATGCTCGCCCTCAGCTTTGGCCCGCGCGTGCTGCAAGGCGCACGGTATCTCCGCCTGGCAAACGACTGGACTGATGGTGACTGGCAGCCGCTGCTCAAGGAGGCGCTGGCTGACCTGTGGCGCGACCTTCCACGCCTCTGGAAGGCACGCCGTCCGCTCAAGCTGAGCACCATCAGCCGCTGGCAGCACCTGAAGAAACATTTCCCGCCTTTTCAGATAACCCCACCTGCCGCCGCAGGAACATCCTATCCCTCTACCCCCTTTTTGAATATGCCCACTGCTAACACAGTTGTAATCGGAGCCATCAATCATCACGAATGGCCCGTCGTGGCACCTTGGATCAAGTCGTTGCGCAAAACCTCCTACACCGGTCGTGTGATCCTCGTCACGTATGAGGATGTGGCCGAATACGTGAAAGACCAAATGCGCCATCACGGCGTTGAGATTGTCGAGGCCAAAATGGAGATTTCCGTGAACCGCGGACGCTTCAAGGACTTCGCCAGCATACTGGAATCCATCGCCCCGGAAACATGCGTCGTCGCCACGGATGTCCGCGACGTGGTATTCCAGGAAGATCCGGCCATTCTGGGCGACCTGATTAATGTCTCCAATGGAAAAGAACTGGTGGTGAGCTCCGAAGGCTGGTGTTACCACGACTCTGAATGGAACCTTGCAACGCTGCGCAAGGTTTTCCCCGCGCATGAGGCCCGCATGCTCTACGAGGAAGTCTATTGCTCCGGCGTGATCGTCGGCACCGCAGGCGCGCTGAAGCGCCTTTCTGAGCGCATCTGGGATCTGGCCAAGTCCGCTCCGAGTTTCAACGGCGACCAGGTGGCGATGAACATTGCTCTGCGCGAGCCTGAGTTCGTGAACCAGACGCGGTTCCTGACCGTTCAGGATGGCCGCATCTTCCATGCGCGTGCCACTTGGCTGCGCCATAAACAGGGCAAGTCCACCTTGGGCGAGCCAAAGTTCTCCATGGTCCGAGGCATCGCCCTCAAAGTGGACGAGAAGCCGGTGCCCATCCTGCATCAATACACGGAAAGCACCTCCGAGCGCATGCGCGTGCTGCTGCGCTACAACTGCCTCCTCACCAGCGTGGTCCATCGCCTTAAGCAGCGCTTCATGCCCACCGATAACAGCAAGGTCTATTGGAAGACCTCTCCCGCATCGCCTCCGGCGTGACGCTCCCTCTTTCACTTCGTCCAGGTGGACCTGAATCAGACAGACCAAGGTTTGTACTTGGGTGAAATGACCTTCTTCCCGCGATAGCGGGCTCGGCATCTTCAATCCCATCAGTTTTGACACATATGGCTATCGGCACTGGATGCCCCAGGCCTGCTGAAGCCCAGAAAAGTTTCTTCATGAAAACGAACGCCAAAACATCGGACTTCCTTATCGGAGCCATCGACCACCACGACTGGGCTGACGTGTGCTGCTGGCACCGCTCGGCAATACAGGCTGGATTTTCCGGCCAGGTCATCCTGCTCTGCTATGAGCACATGACGGAGCAGGCGCTCGCTCGGCTGCGTGCAGAGGGCATCCAGATCATCACAGCCCGCAGCGGCCGTGGTGTCAACGAAGACCGCTTCAAGGATGTCGCTGACTTTGCCGAAACCCTCGATCCCGATGCCCGCATCCTCATGTGTGACGTGCGTGACGTGGCGTTTCAACGTTCGATCCATGATGTGCTCGACGGTCTGCTGGCGGACAAGCCACTGGCCTGCGCCTCCGAAGGCGTGACCTACGGCAGCTCCGCGTGGAATCTGGAAAACGTGCGCTCGAACTTCCCGGACCTGATGGACATCATCTGCCCGATGGAAATCTTCTGCGCCGGTGTCATCGCCGGGCGCGCAGGGCGTTTCGTCGAGTTTTGCCGTGCCATCTGGAGTCAGTCCATCCGCGCCAGGAGCTTCAATGGTGACCAGATCGCCATGAACATGGTCATGCGCACCTCGGACTTCGCCGCAGAAATCAGCTTTCAGCCAGCACACAATGCCATGATATGCCATTACGGCAACATGGCGGCAGACAGCCAGGTGGGCATCACCAGCTGCGGCCTGCTGGACAATGTGCACGGACTCGTGGGCGTGTTTCATCAATACACGCGCAACTCTCGGGTGCGCTTCCGCACGTTGTTGCGGCATCGCTGCCTCATCTCCTTCTACGGCGGCAAACTGCTGTCAGCCCTTCGCCGCAAACTGGGCATGCAGCCGGACTGGACTCCCTACTGGATCGCCCCCGTCGCCAACACACAACACGTATGAAACCGGCGGTCAGCGGATAAGTCTCAGCGCGGGAGTGGCTGATCTTCCGCTCTCGCTTCACAGAATGGGGACCTTTCCCAAGCAACGCACCCGCCCATTCAATCACCTGCATAAACACAATAAACAAAGATGAATGCACTCAGAAACACAGTCAGACCCAGCCTCCGCCACTGGTGCCTCAACACCCACCCCAAAGAGATCGGCGCATGCGTGAAGTGGGCGCTGCGCACCCGCCGCGTGGAAACGCAGATCGAAGACAACGGTGTCAAACTCTGGCTGGATCCCATCAGCCCGCTGGCGGATGCCCTGGCGCAAGGCAAGTATGAAGAGAAACTGGAGGAGTGGCTCAGATCCACCCTCGACTCCACCGGCACCTTTTTGGATGTGGGGGCGAATGAAGGCTACTTCTCCATGTTTGCCGCCACCACGCTGAAGGCTGCACGAGTGATTTGTGTGGAACCGAACGCGGCGCTGTGGCCTGTGATCCTGCGCAATGTGCAGCTCAACCGCAGCAGCACCTGCACCCTGGCTCCTTTCGCCATTGGTGATTTCGAGGGCAGTGCGAACTTTGTCGTCCAGCCCTCCACCAACAGCGGTGCGTCCTCCCTGTGCACCCGCCCAAGCCGGCTTGACCGCTTCCGCGAACGCCGCAGCGTCCCGGTGGTCACACTGGACTGGCTGATCGAGTCCAACGGCATGAAGGAAGTCTCCGCCATCAAGGTGGATGTGGAAGGTTTCGATGAGAAGGTCATCGCAGGTGCGCGGGAAAGCCTGAAGCGCCGCATCATCAAATCCATCGCGATCGAGATGCACAACACATCGGAAAGAACGCTGGAAAAGGCTGCCGACGACATCCGCAAGATGATGGCTGAGGCAGGCTACACTGAGCCCCCCCCCTGCCCCCAGATGGCTACCAGTTAAAAACATCACCAAACTTCGGACACCAACCAACCATGAATCTTCCACTGCTCAAGTTCGTGCGCGAAGGCGGAATCGGCAAAACACTCGCAAAGATACTGCCCGACGCCCCTTGGGCCAGCTACCTGCTCTCGTATCGAGTCTTCCAGCGCACCTACGGTTTCCGCCCACGGCTGAACAATCCACGCACTTTGAATGAATGGCTGTTTGCGCGCAAGGTGTCGCTGCCAAAGTCCATCTCCTTTGCCCAATGGGTGGACAAGCATCTGGCCAAGGAATCCATGGAGAAGGCCATGATTGGCGCGGCTGTGGAATGCCGGGTGGCGAAAACATTGCACTACGCCACAACGGCAGATGATTCATTTTTCGACTCCGTGGTGCCACGCTGTGTCATCAAAGGCACCCACGGCTCCGGAATGACGATTCTTGTCAAAGAACCCCGCCGACTCACTGAAGAAGAAAAGTCCAGCATCCGTCACTGGCTCACGATGGAATACTTCCGGGGTTCTCGTGAACCGAGCTACCGACATCTTGTGCCAGGGGTCATCGCCGAGGAGTTTCTTCCCTGCAATCATCTGGTGCCTGAAGACTACAAGTTCTTCTGCTTCCGCGGCAAAGTGGCCTTCATCCAGCATGACACCGGACGCTATGTGGATCACAAGCGCTGCCTATATTCGCCGGACTGGAAACTGCTGCCGGTCAGCTTTCAATATGAAACCTATGCGACGGCAGCTCCCGCCCCGGAAGGACTGGCAAGCATGCTGGCCATCGCCGAAAAGCTTTCCCACGAACAAAACTTCGTCCGTGTCGATTTGTACCAGACGGACAAGGGCATCTACTTCGGTGAGCTAACCTTCTTCCCCGAAGCGGGCCTCGGTGCATTCAAACCCTTGAGTTTCGACGCCCAAATCTGCAAGCAGTGGCTGCAGAAGCCGACGAGCGACAAAAGCCTCGTGGCCCTCACCCTCACCAGTTCGCTCCCATGAAACTAGCAGTCAGCGGTTACGTCTCAGCCCAGGAGGGCAGCGTGGCTTCGGCCAATGCACTGCTGCTGCGTTCACTCCTTGAAGACGGGCACGAAGTGGACTTCTTCTCGAAGCCCTCCTTTGTCGATCCCCGTCCGTGCGTGGGCGAGCATGAGCGTTTCCGCTTTGTCTGCACGGACAACGTGGGCCCGGACCGCTTCCGCGCCAGGGTGCAAAAAATACCGGCTTTGGGATTCATGGCCTGCCGTGTGGACTGCGCCACTTACGAACGCCTGCTGCTGAGGAAGATGCGCCAGCAGCATGCGACACGCCATTATGACCTTTGCCTATGGCTCGGTGACTATGCACCGGGCCGTGTGAGGAATCTGCCGATGATCAGCTTTGCCCAAGGCCCGCCCGGCACGGACGCGCGCTCCATTGTGTCCCGCTTTGCCGAGATCAAGAAACTCGCAGGCCCGCGCAAGGCGCTGCAATGGCTGATGCTGGCGCGCATCCGCCTTTCCTCCATCGGCCTGCCAGGATTGAAGCACTCGGACCACATCATCGTGGGCAGCCAGCAGTCGAAGAAAACGCTGACCGATGTGTATGGCGTGCAGGAAGAACGCGTGGACACGCTGCCCTACCCGATTGATTTGAACATGTTCCGCCCGGCGGATGAAAGTGCTAAAAAGAATGCAGAACTGCGCGTGCTGTGGCTGGGCCGCATCATCCCACGCAAGAGACTGGATCTGTTCCTGCGCGGGCTTGAACTGGCCATCCGCCAGGGGGTGCATGTGCGCGCCACCATCGTGGGCGGCACGGGCTTCGTGCCCGGTTATGAAAAGCTGATCGAGTCCTTCCCTTTCCCCGACCGCCTGAGCTGGATCAAATCCATGCCGCGCACGGAGGTGCCCGCACTGCTGCGCCAGCATGATGTGCTGGCCCAACCAAGCGATGAGGAAAACTTTGGCTCTTCCGTGGCCGAGGCACAGGCGTGTGGACTGCCCGTCATCGTGGGCCACACGAACGGCAACGCGGATTATCTCTGCGACCGTGACATCCACCTGGCAGACGACCGTCCGGAAACGTTTGCCAGCGCGCTGATGCGCCTCGGCCAGCAACTGCCGGACGCGCCGGTGAAATCACGCACGGTGGCCGAACGGTATTTCGATCTTGGCCGGGTGACAGGCCAGATCACCACGATTCTCGAGAACGCACTGCGCCCCCCCTTCAAGAACCTTTCACCCGCCTGATCCATCATGGAAAACATCGACATCATCATCCCCACCCTGAAGCGGCCCGACCATCTGCGCCGGTGCCTTGAGGCGCTGAAACTGCAGGAGAAGCAGGCAGACCAGATCGTGGTAGGCGTGCGCGCTGATGATGATGTCACTCGCGCGGTGATCGAAGAATATGAGGCCGTGCTGCCGGTGCGCGCGGTTGAAGCGCGCGGCGTGGGAGTGGTGGGCTCGATGAACTCCTGCCTGAAGGAATGCCAAGCGCCGTGGATTGCCCTGCTGGATGATGATGTGGAGATCCCCCCGCACTGGACCAGCACTCTGCTGGCGCATGTGAAGTCCCGCCCGGACGTGGTGGCGGCAGGCGCCCGCGACATGCTGATGGACTACCCAGAGATGCGCAGGACCGAAGCGCTGGAAGAGGACGTGGGCAATGTGCACTGGTTTGGCCGCGTGACGGGCGGACACCACCGTGGTGGCGGCAAGGCACGTCAGGTGCAAGTGCTGCGCGGATCAAACTGTCTTTTCAAGGGTGATTTTCTGCGCACCTGCGGCTTTGAGAGCGGCCTGCGTGGCAAGGGCGCGCAGGTTAACTGGGAACTGGCGCTGGGACTGCAGGCGAAAGCCCAAAACTTGAAGATGATCTTTGATCCCACCGTGGAGATCATCCACAACGTGGCTCCGCGTCATGATGGGGACACGGTGCATCGCGGCATTTTCAACTTCGAAGGAACGAGTGACATCGCCTACAACGAAACGTTTGTGGCGCTGAAGCATGGCACCGGTTTGGTGCGCTGGACCATTCCACTTTGGCAGGCGCTGATCGGCAGCCATGTGTGCCCCGGACTGGCCCGCGCGGTGGATTTTGTGCTGCGCCCGAGCTCGAAACCGCGCCAGCGATTTGCGGCCACCCTTACCGGACGCCTAGGCGCCTTTAAGGCATGCCTTAGCCGCATTCAGACAAGTGAGAGGTTAATGTCTGAGCAGGCAGCCGCGCCAGCCCCTTGATGGGGCGTGTGCAGGGTGTCTGACCAGATTTCGGATTTTCCACATCCCTATGCTCGCCTATCTTTTTCAAAACCGGCTCAAGCCCCGGCTTTTCAGTCCGACTTGGGTGAAGACCTGGCTGAAGCGCGTGTGGACGCTGCCGAGCCTGCTGGCCTACAGCTGGCAGTCGCTGCGCTGGACTCTGAAGGGTGCGCGCATCGCACCTTCTACTGTGATCTCCAACCTGACGCTGCATGGCGAGGCCTCGAACCTGAGCATCGGCAAAGGATGCAGCGTGGGCATCACCCGCATGCAGGCCCATGCGGAGATCAAGATCGGCAACTGCGTGGTGATCAATGACGGAGTGCGGCTGATCACCGGGTCGCATGACATCAACTCCCCCACCTATGAGCACGTGTTTGCGCCGATCGTGGTGGAGGACTACGCATGGGTGGCCACGGATGCGATGGTGCTGAAAGGCGTGACCATCGGCCGCGGAGCGGTGGTGGCCGCCGGCGCGGTGGTGGTGAAGGATGTGCGGCCCTTCAGCCTGGTGGGAGGCAACCCTGCCAAGGAGTTCGGCACACGCGACATCGAGCGATTCGAGTATCTCCCCGCGTCATGGTTTGGCCCAGTGATGGCCTGGACCGGCCGCAATCCTGTGACGGCCTCCACACCTGCGAAACCAGCCTGTGAGCCTGAGTGCCCGGCCGCAGAACCTCTGCTGCAATAGCATGGAATATTTCATTGCGCTTCTCATCGTGCTGCCGGCCTTCGTGCTGGC
>JAPLUN010000433.1 GCA_026397715.1 Verrucomicrobiota bacterium | reverse complement strand
CCCCACAGCACGGCAGCGTTGCGAAAGCCGGCAGCCTGCCGTTCCACGACCCCGACGACCACTGACGCGCCCAGCGACCGGGCCAGCTCAGCGGTCCGCCGGTCGCCCGGGGCCCCGGCGATCGAGCCGTCCACGCTGATGACGGTCTCGGGCAGCAACACCAGGTCCGGGGTCCCCTTGACCCGCTCTGCGGCCGCAAACTGTCGATCGGTCGTGTCCTGCGGATCGGTGAACACCGCTCGCAGTCCCCGGGGTCCGCCGCCCTGTACGACCGCGATGTCGATCGAGCCCACGGGAGTGGTCGCAACGGTGCCCCCGACGGCCGTGGGCACCGCAGCGACGACCGCTGCCGTGGTAACACCCGCTGCAAACAATCCGCCACAAACCGTCAATGCCTCTGCCCCTCCTGTCACTGCAGCAAAGCAGCCAGAGAAAGCCCCCATCACCATTCGTCGTGCCATTCTGCCTTCCAAAGAGGAGATCGACCGCATGAAACAGGGTCAGGTGGAAAGCAGAACAGGGCAGATGCCTGACATCTCCACCGCCGCACCCTTGCCGCCAAAACGCAAAGAAACACCGTGATCCCAGCCATCGCCCGCATTTCAATATTGCAGCCATTTTGGCGTGGGATTCCTCACGAAAGCACGGAATTTGCTTGGACTCACGGCGCACTCACAGGTAAAACTACCTTTAGTGGAGATGAGCGCCGCAAACAATGCCGCTTTGATTGCGAAGTCCGGAGCATGCCGGATGAGGATCACCGGCACGGTGAGGCAGGTGGCGTTTCCCCCATTCAATTGCAGGCAGTACACATCACATTAGAAACCGCGAAAATTAGGAGAGACTGATGAAGGTCAACAACACTATCGTTATTTCAATCGGTCAGGCCGGCAATCAAATTGCCGCGTCTTTCTGGAAAACCATCTGTCAGGAGCACGGCATTGATCCGATGACAGGCCAGACCGCTCAGGGCCAGGCTCCGCGCGGAAACTGGAGCGCGTTTTTCAGCAAACTCGGTGAATCCACTTCCGGCAGCTATGTGCCGCGTGCCGTGATGGTCGATCTGGAGCCAAGCGTGATCGACAACATCAAGGCCACCTCCGGTTCACTCTTCAATCCAGGCAACCTCATCAGCCGCACGGAAGGTGCCGGTGGTAATTTTGCTGTGGGTTATCTCGGTGCTGGGCGTGAGGTGCTGCCAGAAGTCATGGGTCGGCTCGATGCCGAAATCGACAAGTGCGACAATGTCGGCGGCATCCTTGTTCTGCACGCCACGGGCGGTGGTTCCGGTTCCGGCTTTGGCGCCCTTCTCATTGAATCCGTCAAAGAAAAGTATCCCGAATTCCCCGTCCTTAGCTGCGCGGTGCTGCCATCCCCGCAGGTTTCTTCGGTGGTGACCGAGCCTTACAACACTGTCTTTACGCTCAACACGCTGCGCCGTTCGGCAGACGCCTGCCTCATATTCGACAATGAAGCGCTGTTCGAACTCGCCCATCGCAAATGGAACATCGAGAGCCCGACGGTGGATGACCTGAACTTGCTCATCACCGAGGCGCTTGCCGGTCTGACCGCTTCTATGCGTTTCAGCGGCTTCCTGACCGTGGAAATCAGCCTGCGTGAGCTGCTCACGAATCTGGTGCCGCAGCCTTCACTGCACTTCCTCATGTGCGCTTTTGCGCCGCTGACCCCGCCTGACCGCAGCAAGTTTGAAGAAATGGGCGTCGAGGAAATGATTCGCAGCCTGTTTGACAACGGCTCCGTGTTTGCCGCCTGCTCCCCCATGGAAGGCCGCTTCCTGAGCACCGCAGTGCTTTACCGTGGCATCATGGATGACAAGCCTCTGGCAGACGCCGCCCTCGCAGCGATGCGCGAGCAGCTGCCGCTGACTTACTGGATTCCCACCGCGTTCAAGATCGGCTACGTCGAGCAGCCCGGCATCTCCCACCGCAAGAGCATGGTGCTGCTGGCCAACAACACCGAGATCGCCCGTGTGCTTGACCGGATTTGCCACAACTTTGACAAGCTCTGGCAGCGCAAGGCCTTCGCCAACTGGTACCTCAACGAAGGCATGTCTGAAGAGCAGATCAATGCACTCCGCGCCTCCGCCCAGGAACTCATTCAGAGCTATCAGGTGGCCGAGGAAAGCGGCGCCAAAGCCAAGGTTCAGGACAGCGCATCAGACATCCCGCGCAGCAGCGCCGGCGGGGATGACAGCCGCGGAGGTGGCATGAGTCTTCGTGACCTCGTTGACCGTCGTCGTTAAGAACAACAAATCAGGCAATCGATAAATCAACCGTTTGGAGGAATTACAGTGAGAGAGATTCTGAGCATTCATGTCGGACAATGTGGCAATCAAATCGCCGACCGTTACTGGCGGCTCTTGCTACGTGAACATGGCCTGACCGAGGCCGGTACGTTGAAGGATGGCAACACGACTGCCGCCACCAACACGAACATGGAGGTGTTCTTTCACAAGGTCCGTGACGGGAAATACATCCCGCGTGCCATTCTGGTGGATCTTGAGCCTGGAGTGATCGCCCGAATCGAAGGCGGTGACATGGCGCAGCTGTTTGACGAGAGCTGCATCATTCGAAAAATCCCCGGTGCTGCCAACAACTGGGCGCGTGGTTACAATGTCGAAGGTGAGCGCATCATCGACCAGATCATGAATGTGATCGATGCCGCCGTGGAAAAGACCAAGTCCCTGCAGGGCTTCATGATGACCCACTCCATCGGTGGTGGTTCCGGCTCGGGTCTGGGCTCGCTCATTCTGGAGCGTCTGCGCCAGGCTTATCCCAAGAAGCGCATCTTCACGTTCTCGGTGGTTCCATCACCGCTCATCTCCGACTCTGCCGTCGAGCCCTACAACGCCATCCTCACGCTGCAGCGCATCCTCGATAATGCGGATGCCGCCGTGCTGCTGGACAACGAGGCCCTCTTCCGCATTGCGAAGTCGAAGCTGCACCGCAGCCCGAACTACATGGACCTCAACCACATCATCGCCCTCATCATGAGTTCGGTGACTGCCTCCCTGCGGTTCCCAGGAAAACTGAACACTGATCTCAGCGAATACGTGACCAATCTGGTGCCGTTCCCCGGCAATCATTTCCTCACGGCCTCGTTTGCTCCCATGCGTGGTCCCGGTCAGGAAGGGCAGGTCCGCATCAATTTCCCCGACATCGCGCGTGAAACGTTCTCCCAGGACAATTTCACGGCGGCCATCGACTGGACCAACGGCGTGTACCTTTCCGCCTGCGCACTGTTCCGTGGTGATGTGAAAGCCAAGGAAGTTGAGGAAAACATGGCGGCCATCCGCAAGAGCCTGAACTTCGCCAGCTACGTGCCCACCGGGGTCAAACTGGGTGTCGCTGAAACCGCCCCGGAAGGCTTTGCTTCCAGTGGTCTCGCATTGGTCAATCACACCGGCATCGCAGCTGTGTTTGAGCGCCTCATCACCAACTTCGACATCATGTTCGACAACCACGCCTACACGCACTGGTATGAGAACAACGGCGTCTCCCGTGACATGATGGCGCATGCACGCAACACCATCGTTAATCTCGCACAGTCCTATCGCGACGCCAGCTAGTCGGAATCTGGCCGGGCTTTCCGCCCGCCGGGCCTCATGAACCATCCTTCAACCCAACGTGGATACCGCATTGGAGCGCCAAATTGCCTCCGCCTCCCGCAGCGTCGAGGAGGCGCGGAGGCTTGCATACCATGATCCGGTACGCGTTGGTGCGTTGGTTGAGCAGATCAGTGTTCTTGCTGATCTGCGGCAGAAGGAGGGAGATTTCCGCAAGGCCGAGTCGCTCTATCGTGAGGGGCTTTTCCGTGCGCAGGAACTGCGCAAGCAGGACCCAGATCTGCTGACCGGCATCTACTCGCTCCTTGCGCATCTTTATGATCGCTGGGGGCGCATGGACAAGGCGGCTGAGTTCTATGAAAAGGCGTTGAGCATCAGCGCTGACAATGGTCTGGAAGACAGCGACAAGGTGGCCACGATCAAAAACAACCTGGCCATGATTTTCAAACAGCTGCGGCAGTTTGAAAGAGCCGAGGGCTATTACTGCGAAGCGCTTGAAACTTTTCAGCGCATCGATGGCGAGCAGAGTTCACGCGTGGCTTCCGTCTACAACAATCTCGGCGTGCTATACTACAGCAGCATGGATGTGGATCGTGCGCAGGCCATGCACGAGCGGGCGCTCGCCATCCGGCAGAATCTCAATGAAGGGCAGATGGACCCGGCCGACCTCTCCCAGACTTTCATCAACCTGGGTGCGGTGTACAAGGCATCAGGAGATTTCCAAAAGGCCGAGGCCTGTGTGGATCGCGCAAAGCGCATCCGCGCCGCCATGAACGGCTACCACCCGAACCCTCGGCGTTCAGCCTCGCTGCTGATCGACAAAAGTCTCTAGGACCCCGAATAGGACCTATTTGTCGTATAGGACCTATTCGTCATCTCCGCAGTCTCTCAATACAGCTCCACGGGGGAACGTTTGCCGTCTTCGACGCTGAGATTTTTGGCGCCTTCTTCGCCGAGGGTGTCGACGCGGAGCTGCCAGATGTCGCGGTTGATGGCGGCGAAGCGGTCGAGATTGAACTGGTCCGGTTTCACCAGGCGCTTCTTGGTTTTTTCGATCCGCATCAAAGCATCATGCAGGGCCGGGGCTTCGACGCCCTCAAGGTGCTGACGGGCCAGCTCCACCATTTCGACGCGGTGGCAGATCATGACGAGGTCATTGCCGGCGCGCACGGCTTCCTGAATGGCCTGCTCAAAGGTGACTTCATTCAGAATCGCTCCCATGTCGAGGTCATCGGTCATGGCCAGGCCGTCGAAGGCGTATTGATGGCGCAGCAGCTTCGTCACGATATTATGGCTCAGACTTGCAGGCCAGCGGCCACGGTCCGGGTCGTATGCGGTGTAGTTGCTATGGCAGGTCATCACGCTGTCGAGTTCCGGCAGCAGCGCGGAGTAGGGCAGCAGTTCGCTGCGTTCCATC
>JAPLUN010000425.1 GCA_026397715.1 Verrucomicrobiota bacterium | reverse complement strand
TGAGGATTACGGGGAACTCGGGATTTTTCCGCACGACGAGGTTCACCTTCACCTTGCCCATGCGGATCAGTTCGGTGGCACGGCTGCGTGAGCAGAAGCCTAGCTTTGACATGGCACGGGCGAGGCCGGTGCGGGTGGGAGGAGGCTGGGGAGGCATTGGTTGCAGATTAATGGCGTGGCTTCAAATCGCGCTCGATATCCTCGCGATCGACGCGATTGCGCGCTTTGATTTTGTGATCGCGTTTGTTGCGACGTTCGACGGTCATCTGACGCTTTTTGCGCTGTTTGCGCAGCTTGGCGATTTCATCCTCCAGCTTCAAATAGCCTTCGTAGCGCTCGGCATCCAGGGTTCCGGACTCCACGGCGGTGCGGATGGCGCAACCCGCATCGGTGCCGTGCTTGCAGTCGTGGTATTTGCAACGCTGGGCGAGTTCTTCGATGTCGGCAAAGCGTTCGCGCAGCGTGGTTTCATTTGTCCACATCTGCACCTCTTTGATGCCGGGGTTGTCGATCAGAATGCCGCCCCTGTCGAGCACGAGCAGTTCGCGTGCGGTAGTGGTATGGCGGCCTTTGCCGGTGACTTCGTTCACTTCATCCACCCACTGCCAGTCTTCACCCAGCAGGAGATTGACGAGCGCGGACTTGCCGACACCGCTGGAGCCGATCACGGCCACGCTCTGGCCGCGCTTGAGGTAGTCTTTCAGCACCTTGAGGCCCTTGCGCTTTTTCACGCTGGTCACATGCACGTCGGCATCGGCATTGAGAGCACGGATGGCCTCGGCGGCTTCCTGGTTCTGCTTGTCGGGATAGAGGTCGGCCTTGTTGACCAACACGACGGCTTTCGCACCACTGCGGGAGATGAGCGTGAAGTAGCGCTCCATGCGGCGCAGGCTGTAATCAGGCCCTGAATCGGTGACAACGATGACCGCATCCACATTCGCGGCGATCACCTGCTCCTCGGCACTGAAACCAGAGGCTTTGCGTGAAAAGCAGGTCTGGCGGGGCAGACGGGCGCGGATGATGTTGTCGCCGTTTTCGCCGCCGACTTCCAGAGCCACCCAGTCGCCTACGGCAGGCAGCTCGGCATCCGTTTCAGCGTCGTGATAAACTTTGCCGCCCAAGATGACCTCGAACTCATCGAAGCCGTTTGTGCCGTCTTCCAGCAGCGCGCCGTAGCTGATTTTGTTGTCACGGATCAACCGCGCGGGTTTCCAGCCCTGCTCGCGAAACGGCTCGAAGTGTTTCGCGAAGAACTCGTTCCAGCCCAGATCGATGAGACTTAGCGACGCCATTGATACATCCAGCGTTCAGAAATGACCTGCTTCTCGTCTTTAAGCTCCATCATGATTTCCAGCAGGTTGGAGGTCTCGGGAATGTCGAGCTTGAAGAAGGCACGCCAGCCGCCGGTCTCGTTGTTGCGCATCACACGCTTGTCCAGAACCTTGCCTTCGCCACCACTGAGCACGACGTCGATGTCGGGCGTCCAGTCCTTGGGCTTGGCTGCGCCGTTCTCAGCGCCTTTGGCAAAATCCACGACGTAAAGGTGATCGTCTGAGTCCATCACAAAGCCACGGCGTGAGCTGATGACTCTGCACAGCGCGCCTGGCAGATGTTGATCGAGCCAATGGAGCTTGTACTCGACTTTGAGCGGCTCTGCAGGTGTGGCGGGCAGGTGCGCCGGCTTCCACATGGCGACGATGTTGTCCCAGGTCTCTTCACCGCTGGAGAGTTCGACAAGGGTGACAGCGCCTTTGCCAAATCCGCTCACCGGTTCCACCCACACCGCAGGACGGCGATGATAGTTGGCTTCGAGATCCTGGAAGTTGTTGAAGTCACGATCCCGCTCCGCAAGGCCGAAGCCCTTGAGATTGTCCGTTTCAAAAATGCTCAAGCGCATGTCACGGCTGACATCCAGTGGACGCCAGATGGACGGGCCGTCCTTGATCTCGACCTGCAAACCGTCCGAATCATGCACTTCGGGGCGGAAATCGTAGGGTTTCGGATGCGAGTTCTCGCCGAACCAGAACATGCTCGAAAAGGGTGCGATGCCCAGCATCTTGACCGGCTTGCGCAAATGCAGCGCGGCCTTGATCCTCATCTCGGTGCTGACTCCGGGTGTGGATTCGAACTCATAAGCACCGGTGATGCTTGGCCCATTCAGCAGCGCGAGCAGTTTGAATGATTTTTCTCCTGCCTTGGGTTCCTTGAACCAGAAATGAGTGAAGTCGGGGAATTCTTCGGGTTCGCCGCCGATCGTGTTCACCGCCACGCCGCGTGCGGAGATGCCGTAGCCGAGCTGCGTGGTGACGGCGCGGTAGTAGCTGGCGCCCATGAACACCATGAACTCGAATGGCCGCTTCACCAGGGAGTCGGGTGCCAGCACGCGAAACCCCGCGTAGCCGACGGGATTCTTGGCACCCGCAGGCACCTTGAGGTCACCATAGTCAAAGTGGCTGCCATCAAACGGCACACCGACGGTCTGGGGTTCCTTGATGTTGTAAAAGACGACCGGCTTCTTGAACATCCAGCCTGGGTGAAAGAACTCGACACGGAATGCATCGCCCTGCTCGGCAAACAAAGCCTTGTCACGCAGAAAGCGAATCTGGCGGTGGCCATCGTACTTCAGCCCCTCGAAAAATGGATCGAGCTGCTGCGTGGGCGCCTGATAGGGCTGCAGCGCCAGTTGCGCGGCCACTTTTTCGAGGTCGGCAAAGCTTTTGACGGATTCCAGAGTGATTTGAGCCTGGCTCGGCAAAGCGGAAAAAACCAGGGCGGCAAACGGAAGGATGAATTTCATGCGGGAGGGGTGCGCTAGGATGCAGCACACAGAGTGCCAGTCAACCGGTGTAGCAGGAAGCTCTTGCCAAAGGCCGGGCCAGGCGTTGCATGCGTACCGCATGCCCCCTGCCCCTCCCGCGAAGCTGCTGCCAGTCATCCTGTTCAATGCCGCCTACATGATGGCAGCGATCATCGGGGCCCTTGTTCAAGGGAACCGTGAGTTCATTTTCTACATCGTGGTCATGCTTGTACTGATCGGGGTCATGAGCGCCGTCCACCGTCGCGTGCAGCTCACGACGCCGCTGCTGTGGGCCTTTTCGGTTTGGGGTCTTGCCCACATGGCAGGCGGCCTGTGTCCCCTGCCCTTCGGCTGGCCCTACAATGGGGATCAGGCGGTGCTGTACAGCTGGTGGATCGTGCCACAGTGGCTGAAATACGACCAGATCGTGCATGCCTACGGGTTTGGCGTCACCACCTGGCTCTGCTGGCACCTTTTGAGCAAGGCGCTGCGTCAGCCGGATGGCAGTGCGGTGCTCCCCACGTTTGGCATGCTGACCCTGTGCGCGGCGGGTGGCATGGGTTTCGGCGCGCTGAACGAGGTGATCGAGTTCATCGCTGTCTTGACGATCCCCAACACGAATGTGGGGGGCTACGAAAATACGGGCTGGGATCTCGTTTCAAACCTCATCGGAACGGTGATCGCGGCGGTGATCATCCGCTGCCGCTGCCAGGTCAGCCGCTGATTTTCAGTCCACGAAACTCCAGCGCGCCTGCTTTGTCGCCCTCAGGACCACCGGAATCTCCGCCCAGACCGAAGGTTTGCTTTTCCTCGGCGACGCAGGGATGGCTCGCGGTGATGGTCTTGCCGTCGATGATGGCGGTGATGGTTTCGCCTTTGAATTCAATCTTCACGTGATGCCAACCGCCTATGGTCAGGATGTTGGGCTGTTTCAGGAGTTCGACGTTTTCGCCTTTCTTCGGATGGGCCAGGATGCGCATTGTGTCCGTGCCCATGACAAGGTGGACGATGTGGCCACGCTCCTGGGAGCCATTGAAGATGATGCCGGCAAAGGTCGCTTTGCCTTCCAGTCGAAAGTCGCATTCGATGACGGCGTCTTTGAGGGGAAGCTTGCGCATTTTGACCGGTCCGTGACGGCGCGGGCCTGATTCAAAACCGCGCAGCACGCCGCCCTTCGCCGTCCAGGTGCCGAGACCCCAGAACCAGTCTTTGGAGAGTTCTGCAGTGAACGTTTCTTCGAGCAAGGTTTGAGGTTCTGAGGCTCGAATGTCCCCCACAAGGACGCACTGAAGCAGAAAGAGGGCGCAGATGAGTCTAGTGAGATCCCGGCCGTTCATGGCTTCGTCTCACCGCTGATCTTGAGATTGCGCACCTTCACGGACTTGCCGGCCGCCAGCCAGCTCTGTTTCTTTGGCGTGGCAAAGAATGCGTGCTGCGCCTTCAGTTCCTGGCCATCGAGATTGGCGGCCATTTGATCTCCCTGCCATTCCACGCGCAGCTTGTGCCATTCGCCGGCTTTCACCGTCATCGGGAGCTTGGCAATGGTGTGCGAGGGCGCCACGGAATCTTCCGCGATGCTCAGACCTGCCGCACCGACAACCACACGGCCCACATGTTTGCTGGAATCACAGCCCACGAGGAAGCTGCCCGGGCCTTCGATCAAGAACTCCACCTCGATGGTGGCGCTGGAGAGGCCCACTTTGTGATGCAGCACCGGGATGTGCTTCTGCTCGGGCAGATCCAGCACGCTGAGAACGCCGTC
>JAPLUN010000035.1 GCA_026397715.1 Verrucomicrobiota bacterium | reverse complement strand
GTGCCGAGCGGAATCCAGTCCGTCACGGCACTCTGCATGTTGTAGGGCAGCGTATAGGTCGTGGTCCATGATGGCACGCTGTCACTGGCTTGAACCGCCCGTGCGAGTGTGGGCGAGTAGGACTCGACGCTGATCTGATTGTTCGTGGGCGAGAAGGTGAAGATGCGCAGAAAGCCGTTGCCGCCGTTGGTGATGTCCTGGTAGTCCTGGAGCACGGAATACACCGTTCGGCCATTGTACACATCGCTGCGGCGGCCTTCACCGGTCACATGGCCGCAGAGCATGAGAAAGAGGTTCGGATTGCCCTTGAGCGCGTCGTAAATGTTCTGCCCCTGCGTGCTGAACGTCGCCGGATTGCCGGTGTTCACGACCCAGTGGCTCGTCACGATGGCACGACGGTTTGGATAAGCCTGCAAGAGAGCATTGGCCCAGTCCAGCACGGCCTGGTAATTGGATAGTGTGCGCGTGTCGTATTCGAGGTGCAGCACGATGAAATCGAGTCCGCTGGCGCTGAACAACTGGTAGTTGTTGTGGTTGTTTGCCACCGACTGGTTGCCGCCCCAGTAGCTGCGGCTGTTGAAGCGGCTGCTGCCGAAATACTGGTTGTAGAAGGTGTTCGCGCCGCCTGCAGAACCGTTGACGGTCTGGTCGTGGTTGCCGGGTGCCACACCCCATGGCAGACCGTACGCGCGCAGCGTGGTGGCCTGGTTCTCGATCAACTTCATCGCCGTGTCCGCATTGATCCACTCAGCTGGACTGCCGCCGTTGTCGCCGTTCTGCACGATGTCGCCCATGTGGCTGACGAAGGCGATGTTTCGCGTTGTGCGGTTGTCCACGACCCACTGCGTCTGCGCCGTGAACAGCGCCGCCGTCGCCGCGCCGTTGTGGTTCGCGTTTTCCGAATAGAACTGTGTGTCCGGGATCGCGATGAGCGAGAAATCCGCGCCTGCCGCCGCTGGAGTCGTCTGGCGACCATAAAATGTCACCGTCTGCGCGTCGCCTTCAGAATCGGCAATGCTGGCGCTGATCGTCGTCGAACTGCCAATGCCTGTCGCGTTGTTCGCTGGTGAACTCAGCGTGATGACGGGCGGTTGATTCGAGTTCGGCGTGATGGTGAGACTCACTGCTGTCGAAGTCGTGCTGCTGCCGCCGTTGTCCGTGGCGGTGGCGGTCAGCGAGAATGTGCCGGTGTCCGCGTTCGTGCGGCTCCAGTCGAATTGATAAGGGGACGTGAGGTCTTCGCCGATCTTCGTCGCGCCATTGAAGAACTCCACCTTCGTAATCGTGCCGTCACTGTCAGCAGCATTCGCCGTGATGCTGACGGTCGCCGGTGCCATCACCGAAGCACCGTTCACCGGCGCGGTGATCGACACCGTGGGCACCGCATTCGCGACAAACTCTTTCGCGTTCACCCACTGCGGCAGAGTCGTGCCAGATAGAGTGCCGGAAGTCGTTGCGCTGCCATCCGCCTTGGTGCCTGCGGCAGTCGTGCCCGTGGCTTCATCGAAACCAAAGCGCGCCAGCATGCCGCTCTGCCCGGAAATGATCTTGGCATCCTTGTTGTTGGCAATCTGTGACTGCGTGCGCGCCACATTCCAAATGCGCGCCTCATCAATGATGCCCTGGAAAAAGCCGGCGCGTGCGCCGGTGGAGTTGAGCGTGGTGCCGATGCCCAGACCCTGGATGCTGTCGCTGCGCGGCACGACACCGGGAAAGGTTGCGAGCACGGTGGTCGTCGTTTCTTCAACGCCGTTCACATAGAGCTTCCACGTCGCCGTGCTTGTGTTGTAGGTGGCTGCCACATGATACCACACGCCGTTTTGCAGCGTGGTGGTGCCGGTGATCGGGAAATTCTGCCCGGCTGCATACGCCGTGCCGTTGTTGGTGGCGTTGAACTGCTCGAAGTCCGCCGTGAGCTTGCCGTTGGTATCAATGCCAAGGAAATAATTGGCATCGATGTTCGAGTTTTCCGCCTCGCCGACTCCTTTCGCGATCAGCGGCACCGCCGTGACACCACCCGTGCCAGTGGAGGCCGTGGCACCTGCTCCGGTGCGCAGAAAGCGGCACTCAATCGTGAAATCACTCGCGCCAAACGCCGTTGCGCTCGCGGTGCCGAAGCCCATCGTCACATAGCTTGTGCTGCCGTTGTAGAACAAGGCGCTCTCATTGTCTGCCAGGAAGCTGAAGTCATCCACCGCGAGTCCCTGCTCGTTGCCGCTTTCATTCGCATCACGGAAGCGCACCCACAACTCCTGACCAGGCGCCCATGACACGCCCGTGACCACAGCGACCTTCACCGTGCGGTTTGCCGTGGTGTTACCGTTCAAGGCCGTCGCTGTTGTGCCGGTGGCAATCGGTGCCGTGAATGTGCCTGCCGTCGCGGCGGTCCAGGTGCCTGTGCTGATGCTTGAGGCACCGAGCTGATAATCGAGCAGCAGCGTATGCGCGGTGGCCACGCTGCTTTTGAACCACTGCTCACCCGTGAAGGCGATGGTGAACCTTGTCAGCGTCTGGCTCGTGTTGTTCACGAGACGTACCCCGTGGAGCACTGGGTCATTGCCCGCGAAGTTGCTCGTGGCACGCGTTCCCAGCGCGCGATCCGTGCTGGCCGCCGTTCCAAAGCTGAACAGGCCGACGTTGTTCGCCGTTGTCGACGTGGAGTCAAACGTTGCCGCCGTGCCGCCCACCGTGCCGTCGGTGACACTGAACGTCGTCTTGCTCGCATACCAGCCGGGCAGTGTGCTGTTGTCCGTCCATGTCGAGTTGAGTGTGTTGTTTGTGGTGCCTGGCAGCGAGTCGAAGTTCTGGCTGTACACACCGCCAGTGTAACTGACTTGAGACAGCGCCTGCGTGGCGAACAACAACGGCGCAAGCAATAGAAGACGTTTCATCGGGAAGAAGTGGGAAGGGCGACGGGAGGGGTTGTGATGGAAATGGACGGTGTGGCGACGGCAGGCGGCGGCGTGATGATCGGCGCTGGTGCTGGCGCGGCAGGTGCAACGGGAGGAGCAAGATTCGCCGCCGCCTGTTCTGCGAGTTTGCTCATCGCATGCGAGCCACGCTCCAGATTAGGCAGTGCGGCAAGATGCGTGGCGAGTGCCTGCCATGCGGCGCGGGATTCCTCGTGACGTCCGGCCTGTGCGAGCAATTGCGCACGTTTTGCCATCCATGGTTCGGGCCGTGGCGCGGTTTTCTGCATCGCATCGATGCGTGAGAGAGCTGCATCGTAATGTCCGGCGTCGGTCTCGATCTCCATTGCCTTCAGCACCAGCGACGGCACCGCGCCGAAAGCTTTAAGCCCGCGCTGGAGCACCTGCACTGCCTCCTCGCCGTGACTGCATGCCATCAGGGCTTCCGCTACTTCGTTAAAAAGATCCGGCTCAGGATGCGGCGTCTTCTCCAGTGCCAGGCGGTAGTCGTTCAAAGAAGGCTCGTC
The DNA here is from genome assembly GCA_026397715.1 of Verrucomicrobiota bacterium. Classification (GTDB taxonomy): domain Bacteria; phylum Verrucomicrobiota; class Verrucomicrobiia; order Verrucomicrobiales; family Verrucomicrobiaceae; genus Prosthecobacter. The sequence goes on along the minus strand of JAPLUN010000035.1, from coordinate 11,601 downwards.
TTGTTTGAGCTGTTTCAACACCCGCGCCCGTTGCAGCAGACCCTGAGGCTGGTCCGCATGCGTTTTCAATAAATCATTCAGCACCGCCAGCGCCGCCTGCCACTTGCCTGCAAGCGCCAACGCCTCACCACGCACGAGATCTGCATCCAGCATGCCGGGAGCCAGCCGGTCGGCCCGCTCCAGATCAATCAGCACCGCTTTCCAATCCTCATGCTCAAGATGCAGACGGCTGCGTTTCACATACAGCTCCGCGTTGTCAGGCTCCGTCTCGATCTGCGCTGAAACCGCAGCCACCAAGTCATGATAAGTGCCATGCGAGTGGGCAGTTGTGAGCACTCCGAAAAGCAGCCACACGGCAGCTTGGGTGAAAAAATGAGCCGATGCGGATTTCATGGGCCGCATTCAATGGACATAAAATCAGCGCGGCCCAACGAAACAGAGTGACGCTTTTGGCAGTGAGTTAAATGACACAAGCACTGTGAACTCAGGAGCCCAAGTGACAGTTTTGGCAGTGAGTAAACTGTCACTCGAACATGCTGGGCAGTGTTCGCCGGAAGCGCCACGCATGCAGCATCCAATTTTTCGGACGACGGAGTTCACTGCATTCGTCTCCATGCCCCGCCACCCATTTCAACACTCGACACCTATCGTGAAACGCATTTCCATGTCTCTCCTCGGCCTGATGGCCGTCTCAACTGCCGCGCTGGCGGAGATAACTGTGATCTCGGAGCCTTCTGGCTACACCACACTCAATCTCCCGGCAGGTGCCAGCACTTTTGTGGGTCTGAATCTGGTTCCGCCGACTGCGTATGCCGGCACATTCGATGTCGTTGCCACCGACACGACGCGTCGCACGATCACACTGACCGCTGCTGGCACAGGGCTGGCGGACAATCAGTACAACACCGTTCCGCATTTTATTGAATTCACCACGCCGGGCTCACATCAGGGCCTGAACACCGTGATCGTCGGTACTTACACCAGCGGGAACAGAGTGGTGGTTCAAGATTCTCTGCCAGCAGATATCGTCAACGGCGGCACGGTCACGATTCGTCGTTTGTGGACCCTGAGTTCCGTCTTTGGGACCACCAATCAGGCCGGACTCACGGGCGGCATCTCCAGCAACAGTGCGGATCTGATTCGTGTCCCGAACCTCGCCTCAGGTTATGATCAGTACTTCTACTCGACTGGTGGATTTACGGGTGTCGGTTGGCGTCAGATTGGTGCAGGCAGCGCGAACAAAGCCAACGTGCCGCTGTACTTCTCCGATGGTTTCTACATCTTCAATCGTGGTGCGGCCAAGTCCGTCACTGTCACCGGCTCCATCAAGACCGGTCCCACACAGGTAGTGATCATGACGGGCAATAATTACCTCGCCAATCTATGTCCGGTGCAATCTGACGTTTCCAGCCTGGGGCGCACACTCGGCAACAGCGGGCTGTATACTGGTGTGGCGGGCGGCCTCACGGGGGGCACCTCCGCTGAAAACGCGGACTTGCTGCTCGTGCCCAATGGAACGGGTTACATTCAATACTTCTACTCCACCGGCGGCTTTACAGGGGTTGGCTGGCGCAAGATTGGGGCTGGCAGCACGGATCAGTCGTTCACGCCGCTGCCGGAAGGCTGCTTCATTGTCTACCGTAAAGGTGAGCCAGTGATGGTGAAGCTCACACAGGGAAGCTTTTGATCTTTAATCGTTTTTATGTACAAACATCTGCTCTTCAGTCTCACCGTTCTTTGGGGCAGCATCGCCAGCGCTGGAGCGGCCACCATCACCATCGATAACCTCAACACCACTGGGAATGGGGCGTTTGGTCTTGCCGACAACGCAGGCACTCTTCTCACCACCGCCACGGGCAGATTGAGCATCGGACATATGAGTATGAGCGATGCCAACATCGCTAACAATTTCAACCTTGGTAACATCGCGGCCATCTGGGCTGCGTTTCAGCCTTTCGACACCGCCTTTAATCCCGATTCACTCGCTCCGGGCGCGTTTCAATTCGACCTCATGGCAGATACACGCGTCAGCCAGAATGCTCTCGGCGGCACTGACATTTATGTCTGGGCTTGGAATGATGCCAACGCGACGCCGGTATCGTCTTCCCAGAGCCTGATTGCACATTTGACGGATATTTTTCCCACAGATCCCGAACTGCCAGGCTCACCGCTCACCGCCGTGGCTCATCTGCGTCCATCTGAGGCGGCGCTAGTCGTCGGTTTCAGTGGTCCTCAAACCTATGACTATGGCCTGGGCGGCGGTTCGTTGAATGTTTACCGGCTAGATACCATGGCTGCACCAGAGCCTTCTCGTGCAATCTTGACGCTCATGGGATTGAGTCTCGTGTTTTTTAATCGTCGTCGAAAGCAGGTGAGGGCGGCTTAACTCTTGTGATGGGCTGTTGGATGCGAGCAATGATGTGGCTGGCAACATTCCAGTGTCATCTCTACCGAAGGTTTGAATGGGCCGTAGAGGCTTGAATTTTCGTGAATAAACGTGCATGAGAGAGGTCGTACCCCATGCCCTCACTGATCCGCCCCTGGTACTGGCCTGAAAGAGGTCAGCCTGAACGCACCGAGCCCTTCACCTGGATTGTGGAGGGCGTGATCGCGGCGTCGTGGTGGCCTGATCCGTATGTGTTCGACCTTTATGACGAGCACGGCATCCGGGCCGTGGTGAACTGCTGCGAGTTTGACAACCGCAAAGACGTGCCGCCTCACTTTGCCTACCATCACATCCATGTGCCGGACTACGGTGTACCAACGGATGCGCAGATGGAGCGCTTCATCACGCTGATGGATGCGCATCAAGCCGCCCGTGAGCCCGTGGTGGTGCATTGCGTCGCGGGTTGCGGGCGGACGGGGCAGTTTATCGTGGCCTGGTGTGCCAGGGCGGGGTTGATCCCCGCAGGCAGTGATCCTGTGCAGTGGATCCGTGCCCGCCGGAAGTGCTGTCTGGAAACCCGCGAGCAGACGGACTGCGCGAAGCGGTGGATGAACAAGTATCGGATTAAATAAGGGAGGGACCTCTGGACCGCCAAGGAGCAGTCCAGAAGTGCTATTTGTTCGAGTACTCGAGCATTTCTAAATTCTGACGCCGCCAATTAGAAGACTGTGGAAAGTGCGATGTACACGGTCCGTTGGTCTGGGGTGATTGGGCAGCGCTGGCCGACAGACAGGAGTGTCTGTCGTACTTAAATCCCTTTATGCCAGCTTGTAGCAGTCGGCCCACTCGGCGCGTGGGGGCGGGCCGGAGAGGCGGGCGTTGGCGGCTTCGTTGTTGATGAAGCGCCTGGTCTTCGGGTCGAACTGCAGTTCGACGTTCAGATACTCGGCGATGGTGCCGAGATTCAGCACCTGGGTGAGCGCGCCGCCGATGCTGAAGGGAGACTCGGTGCTGCCATTGCCCATGCAGGCCTGGACGAAGCTCTGGAAGTGATTGTACTTCGGCGGATGAAGGGCCATGGCGTCCTTGAACTCGACCATCTTGGCGCGCGGATACACGACTGAATGGCGGTCATGGGAGCCTCGCTGCACGATGTAGTCGTCCTGTTTTCGATAGAGCAGGGAGCCGGCGCCGCCGAGGTTTGGGGTCATCAATTTGCCGTCCGCGTCGCGATCGAGGAATTTTTCCGCGAGGTCGATCTTGGTGTCGCCGCCAGCTTTCCAGTGCAGCTCCACGGCGGGCAGTTTTTCGCCGCGCTCAGGGAATTCAAAGCGAATGTCCGAGCTCAGCGGGTAGCTGATCTGATTGCAGTCGGCGAGCGCAATGGGCGTGATGCGCGTGGGCAGGCCGAGCTTGAGGTGGTGATGCGCGAAGTCGATGATGTGAGCGCCCCAGTCGCCAAACATACCGCCGCCGTAGAGGTGGAAGCCGCGCCAGTGGAAGGGGTGGTACATCTTGCTGAAAGGCTTCACCTCCTGCGGGCCGCACCAGAGGTCCCAGTTGAGCGACTCCGGCTTCGGCTCCTCGGACGGATAGCCTTTGACGAGCGAGCGCTCGGCGGCGTTCATGAACCACAGCGAAGGGGACTTCCAGGCGTCAATTTTGATGATGTCATCGACGATGCCGGCGGCGAGCATTTGTTTGAACTGGTCCGCACCGGCGGAGGTGTGGCCCTGATTGCCCATCTGCGTGACCACCTTGAATTTCTTCTCCGCGCGCATGAGGATTTCCGCTTCTTCAAACGTGTGCGTCAGCGGTTTCTCCACATACACATGCTTGCCCAGTGCCATGGCGTGAATGGCGGCGGTGAAGTGGGTGTGGTCAGGTGTCACCACGCTGACGGCGTCGATGTCTTTGCCCATCTTGTCGAGCATCTCGCGGAAGTCGGAGAAGCGTTTCACATCCGGGAAGGCCTGCAGGTTTTTCTCGATGCCTTTTGCGGTGGTGAAATCGACATCCGTGAATGCCACGGGGACAGCGGCGCCACCTTCGGTGAGCCCGGGGATGACGCTGCCTGCGCGTCCGCCGATGCCGATGCAGCCGAGATTGATGCGTTGGCTCGGTGGCAGCTTCGGATTGTCCGCAGCGCGCGCGCTGGTCAGGTAAGCAGGCAGGAAATTGAAACTCAATCCTGCAGCGACGGATTGTTTGACGAAACTGCGGCGAGTTGGGGTGGGGAATTTTTCGGGTGTGTTCATGGTTTGGAAATGGGGCGAGAGTAGTACGCTAGAAGTTTGGCATAATAGACGCCAGCATAAAAATATGCGGATGCATCATATCAGCGGTCTAAACCGAATGCATCGCCCACATGTTCCCAAGATAGGACGCTCAGAGAGCGAATGGAATCATGAACGGCTCTTAGCGGCCCCAGGCTCCAGCTTGCGCTCAAGCACCCCTTTGCTTGTCAAAAGGCTGGCAAGATCCTCCAAACGAAGGGCTGGCTCCATGTCCTTGGCAGGCAGCCAGGCCCACGCTCCGTTGGTAAGCTGGATATAAAGAATGTCTTCCGCGATGAGCCACTGATGCATGGCAGACCAGCCAAACCGTGCCTCGACACCGCCGTACCTTTCAACGACTCCCTCTTCGTTGATCTCCACGCTCACGCGCAAGGGTTCCGTGACCGACATTCTTGCCTCGGCCATCGCAGTGGCGACAACCCGGTGCTGCTGAAGAAGCCACACTCCCAAGGTCACGATCAGGCAGGCGGTTAAAACCATTCCGTTGATGAGGGCGCTGTAGATGCCGAGCACCATCCCCGCATAACCCAAATGGTTCCTCATCCAAAACATCGCCAGCTCACGTCTGATCGTCCCACCATGAATCAAGCGCACAAACTTTCGGTCTGCCTCCTTGTCAAAGATGATCTCAAAATGAAGGGGCAGCGTCAGAACGACAGGGGCTGCCTGATCGCCGGACGATGATGTGGGTTCATTGGTCATATCATGTGCGTGCGCTGGTCCCCTTTAAGAGCAAGGAGAGGTGCTTGCCAAGTGCCGGATTCCGGGATCGCGCAGCTTCAGCACGACTTCCAGCGTGAGTTCCACCCCGACGGAAACAAGCTGGCTCACGGCCTGGCCGGGTGCTTTCCTCTGCGCGGCACGGATGGCCTTCGTAGCGTTCATGAATTGGATGCACTCCCGCACGCTGAATGGCCTCAGTACTTCGGGAAGATGCTTGGCGTCGGGAAGCGGTCTTCGAGGCTGAAGTTTCCGCTGTCGAGGTACTCCTCCCGAGGAAGATGGACATCGGGCCAGGTTGCGGGGCGGATGCGGACGACGCGGGTGGGGCGGAGGCCTTCGGTGATGAGGTCGGTCTCAAAACGGATCTGGATGCCGCTGCTGCCTAGTGGGGCATCTCCGGGTAAATTTGTGACGTCGAGGATCGAGCCGCGTGAGGCCATTTGAGAGGGGCCGGCGGTGCCGCCTTCGGTGTGCCTCAAGGTGTTCTCGGCTCCATTCACCAGCACCGGACTGCGTTTCTGGAAATCGGCGTAGAGGCTGGGATCCATGCCGCCGAAGAGGGTGGCGGTGACTGTTGCGCGGCCAAACTTGCCGTACTCGACGGCGTCCACCCAGGCGGGCATCCAACGACTGCGGATGAAAGTTCGGTGGGACTCGGTCTGGCTTTGTGCGGCGCGCTGCGTGGCGGCGTCGTCCAGCCAGATGTCTGAGATGTGGAAGCGGGTGAACACGGCACCGGGCGTGGGCTTCCACATGATGCCGAGCAGGACGGGCTGGCTGCCGAGCGATTTCTTGCCGCTGCCGGGCCAGATGCCTTCGGCGATGAGGTCTGCTGGTGCCAGACATTCACGACCGCGCCAGATGCGGGTGGCGGCGTCGAAGGTCAGGGTTTCTTCGGTGGCCTTGCCATCTGCGCCAGCCTTGGGTTCGCGGCTGGCGGTGATCACTCCTTCGTTGTTTTTGAGATCGATTTCTTTGAGTTTCCAGACCAAGCCCTCGCGCTGGCAGTGACTGGGTTCGTCTTCGAGGAGGAGGACGTTGTTTTCGGCAGGGGCGATGCCGATGCCACGACTGTGGTTTGCGTCTTTGTCCTTGTTGTTGACCGGCAGCACCGGCACGGCGGAGATCTGCGGGTCGGGAGGAAGAAAGGCCCGGACGTGAAGCACGGTGCCGAGCGGGATGTCACGCAGATCCGCCGGTGCGCCGTGATAGTGGATCATACCATAAGGTAGCATGGCGAAGGGGTGGGGATCGTTCCGGCGAAAGACGCCATTGCCCGCCACGCGGATGCTGCCGCGACGGTTGGCATGATCCACAAATACGAGTTCGCCCCGGTAGGAGTGGGCTTTTTCCAAAGGTGGAAACTTGCCCGCCACAGGCCGGAAGGGCTCGTCTGCGGCAGGCGCGGTGGTGCTGAGCACGCACCCAAAGGCGGTGAGAAGGACGATGGCGAATCTCATGTCTTTGATGCTTCGTTCCGCCTCAGTATTTCGTGAAGATGGATGGCGTCGGGAAGCGCTCGTCGATGCTGGTGGAGCCGTCGCTGAGATATTCTTCGCGGGGCACGTTGACGAGGGGCCAGATGTTGGGGCGGACACGCACCGTTCTGCCGGGGCGAATGCCTTCAATGATGAGGTCGGTTTCAAAACGGATCTGGATGCCGCTGCTACCAAGAGGGGCTTCTCCGGGTGTCTTGATGACGTCCTGCAGGGTGCCGCGCGAGGCCATGTGCCCGGGGCCGTATGCGCCATGGGTGTGCTTCAAGGTGTTCTCGACCGCGTTCATCATGGCTGTGCTGCCTTTGGTGAAATCGGCGTAGAGAGCGGCGTCCATGCCGCCGAAGAGAGTGGCGGTCACCGTCGCGCGGCCGAACTTGCCGTACTCGACGGCATCGATCCAAGCGGGCATCCAGCGGCTGCGGATGAAGGCCTTGTGTGTTTCGGCTTGGTGGTGGGCGCTGCGCTGCAATGAGGCATCGTCCAGCCAGATGTCCGAGATATGAAAACGGGTGAAAATACCATCGGGGGTGGGTTTCCAGGTGATGCCGAGTTGGACGGCCTGGCCGCCGAGGGACTTCTTTCCTTCCGCAGGCCATGTACCTTCGGCGATCAATTCCTCAATCCCGAGGAGTTCCTTGCCGCGCCAGACGCGTGTGGCGGCATCGAAGGTCAGTTTTTCCTCTGGGGCCTTGCTGTCGCCACCTTGCTTGGGGTCACAGCTGGCGATGATCATCCCCTCGTTGTTTTTGATGTCGAGGTCTTTGAGTTTCCAGACCATGCCCTCGCGCTGGCAGTGGCTGGGTTCGTCTTCGAGGAACAGGACGTGGTTCTCGGCGGGGAGGATGCCGGCGCCGCGATTGTGGTTGGCGTCCAAAGTCTTGTTGTCGACCGGCAGCACCGGCACGGCGGAGGTCTTGGGGTCAGGGGGAAGGTAAGCACGTACGTGCAGCACGGTGCCGAGCGGGATGTCCCGCAGATCCGCCGGTGCGCCGTGATACCGCACGATACCATAAGGCAGCATGGCGAAGGGATGCGGATCGTTGCGGAAAAACATGCCCGAGCCCTGCACGCGAATGCTGCCACGGCGGGTTGCATGATCCACGAACACGAGCTCGCCGCGGTAGGAGTGGGCTTTCTCCAAAGGCGGAAACTTGCCCGCTTCGGGACGGAAGGGCGCGTCCTCTGCAGATGCGGCGCACGCACCAAAAAACAAGAAGGAGGAACCAAGAACAAGGAGGAAGTGCTTCATAGTGCGATCACTTGATTGCTGTCGCCAAACTGGTCGATCTCCACGCCGAAGCGCTGGGCCATGAGGAGGAGCAGGTTGCTCATGTGGGCGTCCGAGTTGGCCGGGCGGCTGCAGAGTTGGTAGTGCGCGGTGGTCAGCGCGCCGTCTGCGCCGAGTGCGTAGCCTTGGAAGCTGGCGCCCTTTTTGTTGAAGTCGAGATGGCTGCCGTGCTTCAGGCCGAGGTCCGTGCCGCCGGCGAACACCAGCGGAAGGTTGGCATTGCCGTGGCTGTGACCGTAGGACATGCCGCTGCCGAAGAGCGACATGGTGGAACCCAGGAGCGGCTTGCCACTGAGGTCATTGGTCTCCGCGAGGCGGGTGAGGAAGTAGCCAAACTGCTCGATGGCGAAGGTGTCATAATTGGTGAGCTTCTCCATGTAGCCGAAATCGCCGCCGTGGTGGCTGAGCTGATGGCGCGACTCGGTGATGCCGATCTCAGGAATGGAGATGGCATCTCCCTCACCGCCGAGACTGAAGGTGGCCACGCGTGTGACATCCGTCTGGAAGGCGAGCACCATGAGGTCATAGACGGTGCGGAAATAATCGCCGGCCTTGGTGGCGGCGATGTCGCGGTTGGTGCGCTGGCGGTCGGCTTCGGAGATGACGGGCAGGGGAGTGTCGAGCCAGGCATCGGCCCTGCGTGTGCGGATCTCCGCCTCACGCACGGAGGTGAGGTATTGCTCCAGGCGACCCTTGTCCGCCGAGCCCATCTTTTTCTCAAGCTGGCGCACTTCCGCGAGGTTGGCGTCCAGCACGCTGCCTTTGCGGCGCAAGGCTCTGCGCTGTGCTGTTTTTCCGCCTTTCGGCTCTTCAAAGAGGGATGCGAAAATCTCACTGCAACGACGCATCGCGGGCAAGCGTACGCCATCCGCCGTCCACGCCAGGGAGTCCTGCGTGATGGCGACCTCCATGGAGGGGTAGCGCGTGTGGGGCGCGGAGACTTCGGCCATCTTCTGGTCCACCGAGATGGTGTTGCGGTCAGACGGGCCCAGTTTGCCGCCGGTGAGCCAGACGGAGATGCAATTGTGGTGATGGCTCAGCGCTCCTGGATGATGGAGTCCGCTGATAGGCGTGATGACCTCACGGTGCTTTTCCAACGGCTTCAGTGAGCGGGAGAACTGGTAATCTTTGCCGGGTGTGGTGATCTGATAGTTCAGCGAGTGCACGCCATTCGCCAGATAGATGAAGGCGCTCCGCTTTGGCGTTGCCGTGATCTTCTCAGCCGCCGCCGCCTTGAGCGGCACCATGCACTCAAGCAGGGGCAGAGAGATGAAAGAGCCCAGCGCACGAAGGGCATGACGACGGTCGATCAGCCAGTTTTGGGAAAGGTAGTTGCTCATGGTATGAATAGGTGGCGTGATGGTAGTCGGGTCAGCGTTTGCGGATGAGGTCGGAAAGGGCGACGGAGCGGATGATGTCTTTGATACGATAGCCGTTCTTCTTTGATTCAGCCTGGATGGCTTTGAGGTCGTCCTGATCGTCAAAGGAGAGGGCGCGGCGGAGGCCGTAGGTGCAGAGGTGTTCGATAAAGGCGAGGGCGACTTCATCGCGATCTTCAAGCAGGAGGCGTTTAAACTCGGCGGCATCCTTGAAGGCGCGTCCGTCGGGCATGGTCCCGGAGGGATCGATCAAGGGGTCTTCGCCGACACCGGCGGGAACTTTTTCACGGGTGCGCCACTGGCCGATGGCATCGTAGTTATCCCAGGCGAGACCCAGTGGATCGATCTTGGCATGGCAGGCGGCGCAGTTCGCGTCACTGCGGTGGGCTTCGATCTTTTGGCGGAGGGTTGCTTTGGGGCTTTGCGCCGTCGGGGGTTCGATGGCGGGCACGTTCGCCGGGGGTGGGGGCGGCGGCTTGCCGAGGACGACCTCGCTCAGCCACACGCCGCGATGCACCGGGCGATGGCGAGTGCCGTCGGAGGTCAGTCCGAGCACCGCGCCCATGGTGAGCAGGCCACCTCGACGATCTTCGGGCTTCAGCGACACACGCTGGAAGGTGCCGGACTTGGGCTCCGGCAATCCGTAGAATTCGCAGAGCCGGGCATTGGCCATGGTCCACTGTGAATCGATGAAACTGTCGAGGGAGAGGTTCTTGCTGTACATCTCGCGGAAGAACTCCACCGGCTCTGAGCGCATGCTTTCCTCCAGCCACGCGTCGTAGGTGGGATAGAGTTTCTTGTCCGGTGGGAACATGCCCACGCGGTTCAGTTGCAGCCACTGCCGTGCGAAGTCGTCGATGAAGCGGCTCGCTTTGCTGTCTGCGAGCATGCGGTCCACTTCTTTCGCGAGGCCATCGCCCTTCAGCGCGCCGCCTTTGGCTGCGGTGGAGAGCGCGTCATCCGGCATCGAACTCCAGAGGAGGTAGGATAGCCGGGTGGCGAGTTCCGAGTCGGTGAGCTGCTCGCGGGCCACGGTGTCGCCCTCGACGATGTAAATGAAGTGCCGGGAGGTCAGTACGCCCTGCAGCGCGACACGATAGGCATCGGCCATCTTTTCGCCTGCCGCGCGTTCATCACTGTAGGATTTCAAATACTCAGCCAGCTCTTCGGTCTTCACCGGACGACGCCAGGCGCGCTCGGCGAAGCGCTGCAAATGCTCCGCGACCACCTCGGGCGTGGCTTCATCAGGCGGCACCACATCCTTGCGCCGTGCTTTTTCCGCGTCAGACACCAGCGGGCCTTCCCATTCGATCCAATCGAGCAGCACCGTGGAGAAAAGGCCGTTCCCTTTGTCGTCGAACATCTGCGGCGCGTTCGGGTTCAGGAGCGTGGTCTCGCTGCTGTGCGTGAAGATGTAACCGCCCCGGCTGCCGAGCGCACCGCGGAAGGCTGCGCCTTGCCGACGGTCCACCACATCCGTGGCCACCACGCAGAAGTCCAGCGTTGCGGGCATCTCAAGAAACACCTCGAACTCATAGACCTGCGGTTTGTCTTCCGTCGCCGTGATGTCGAACTCAACCATGCCATCCACCGTTTCTTCACCCGTGCGCTTGCCGATGCTCAGATGAGCGGTCTGTCCGCCGAGCGGGCGGATGCCGCTGGCCTGGATGCGGAGCTTGTAGAGCCCGCTGTGCTCAGGCCCGATCTTGCCGAACCAGTTGGGCGAAAGTGCATTTTGAGTGTTGCCAGGAAAGAGAAGGTAACGCAGCGGGCGCTTGATGCCGAAGCGATCCAGCGCCGCCTGCTGGTCTTTGCCGCCGTTGTAACGGATCTCGGCGGCGGTCTTGTGGACTTTGCGCGCCTCGGCCGAGGCGGCAGTGGGAAAGGCGCGGTCCAGCACGAGTTCCGCCGCGCGGTAGTAGCGATCCACATGCGATGGCGAAAGCGAGAGCTCCGAGCCGATGCGCTCAAAACCGTGCCAAAGCGTGTCCTCATTCAGCTCCCCGGGCTTGGCCGGATCATAGCGCAC
>JAPLUN010000288.1 GCA_026397715.1 Verrucomicrobiota bacterium | reverse complement strand
TTCAAAAGATAATCATCGGCACCTGTGTCGAAGCCGCGCACGCGGTCCTTCGTCGCATCTCTTGCCGTGAGCATCATCACGGGTGTGTGTTTTTTCACGCGTAGTTGTGTCAGCACGTCCCAGCCATCCATGCGAGGCAGCATTACATCCAGGACGATGGCGTCATAGTCGATCTCCAGAGCCTTGAAGAGGCCGTCCTCACCATCCTCGCTGGTATCGACGGAATACCCCGCCCGTCGTAGAGCCCTTGTGAGGCCGCTCAGCAGGTCGGGTTCGTCTTCGATGAGGAGCAGTCGCATGAAGGTAGGATGATGGGTGAAGATGAATGGGAAATGAATGAGTAAACTGAATTTTCCCTCCACCGATTCATCTTCCATTCATCCAGCCAGAGTGAAATGGGGGACATGAAGCTTCATTTCGTCATTTTCTGTTTTTTCTTCGTCACTTTTTTATGCGCAGCCGTTCCTCCCGGCGTCTGGCCGCAGTGGCGTGGCGATGGCACGGGCGTATCGACCGAAACGAATCTGCCCGTCAAGTGGAGCGCCGCGAGCAATGTGTTGTGGAAGGAAAGGGTGCCCGGCTTTGGCTGGTCGAACCCCATCGTGGCGCGAGGAAGGGTGTTTCTCACCACGGCAATTTATGAGGGCCAGGAACCGCCTTTGCAAAAGGGGCCTCCAGCGGGTGAGGAGCCGCCACAGAAAACGATTCAGCGCCTTGCGATGTGTTTTGATGCCAACAGCGGCAAGGTCTTGTGGCAGCGCACTGTCGCCGAAACTCCGCCGACGCAGGGCAATCATTTGAGCAACACTTGGGCCACCGAAACGCCCGTGACCGATGGTGAGCGCGTGTTCTTCATGTTCGGCAATGTGGGGGTGTTCTGTTTCGACTACGAGGGCAAGCCGCTGTGGCAGCACAAACTGGAGCCGCTGAAGGTGTTCAGCAACTGGGGCACCGCATCGTCCCCCGTGCTGGATGGGGACAAGCTCTTTCTCGTCTGCGACAACAACGAGCAGTCTTATGTGATGGCGCTCGACACCAAAACCGGCAAGCAGGCGTGGCGCGAGGAGCGGCACGAGCGCTCGACATGGAGCACGCCGCTGGTGTGGCGAAACACGAAGCGCACCGAACTGGTCGTCATGGGCAGCAGCTACATCCGTGGTTATGATCCGAAAAATGGCCGAGAGCTGTGGCGTCTTGCCTCCGAGAATGCGGGTGGCGGCTCACGCGGCGGTGGCGGCCAACCTCCCGGCAAAGGCATGAGCAAAAGCAACGTGATGCTCGATTTGAAGGCCCCTCCACCTCCGCGACCTGGCGGCATGGGCAAGGGTGGAAGTCCTGGCTCAGCCGCAGGCAAGCCCAAATCGGGAGGCTGCAAGGCATCACCAACGGCCACACCTAATTTACTCTACGTCGGCATGAGCACGCGCAAAAGCGAAGGCGAGCTCGGGCCGATGTGGGCAGTGAAGCCCGGTGCCTCCGGTGACATCTCCCTGCGGGAGGGCGAGACCTCCAGCAAAGACATCGCCTGGCACCGTGAGGACGCGGGCTCGCACTTTACCTCGCCACTCGTTTATGGCGAGCTGCTGTATGTCTTCACCGGCCAGCAAGGGCATCCGCTGAATGTTTTCGATGCCGCCACAGGCGAAACGGTTTATCAGCAACCGCTGGGCAGCGCGCGTTCGAACATGGGCTCGCCCTTCGCTTTCGATGGCAAGGTCGCGTGTGTTGATTCAGACGGCACCGCGTTCGTGATCCGCGCAGGCCGCGAGTTCAAGCTGCTGGAAACCAACGAAGTCGAGGCCATGACGTGGGCTTCGCCTGCACTCGCTGCAGGCCACATCTACCTGCGCACCACCAGCACGCTTTTTTGCATCGGCAAATGATTCACCCCAAACCAAAACACACACCATGAAAAAGATACTCACCTTCGTTCTCACCCTCCTCTGCATCACTGCTCAATCCGCACCGCCGCCAACGTCCGGGGGCAGCAAAGGGAAAGGCGGTCCCAGAGGTCCTGGCGGCAGCGAAAGCGCGGAGATGAAAGCGCTGCTCGAATCCTTCAAGCTCACGGATGACCAGAAAACGAAGTATGAAGCCGCCAAGAAAAAGACCAGCGAGGAGATGCGCGCGATCAGTGTCGGCAAGAAGGACGGTACACTCACGATGGACCAGGTGCTCAAGCAGGCGCTGGCCTCCCACAAAGCTTTCAATGCCGCTGTGAAAGAGATCCTGCCGCCCGAGCAGTTCGCGAAATGGGAGCCGCTGCGTGAATCCGACCACCACAAGATCGCCCAAGCTCACAAAGCCCGCGATGAAGCGGCGGCAAAAGGCAAAGCGAGCGCCCCAGAAGCAGAGAAATAGGAAAATGGCAAAATAGGGGATGCCAATCGACAGGCTGCTTCTCCATCGCTTCCTCCTAGCAGCCTGTCGGACTTAGCCCCTATTTATACACTCCCAACGTTGACATGCGAGGATGTAGCGCTGAGGCGCAGCCGAACGAGAAATGCGGGCCAGAGGATTGACGATTGTCGAGCAATCGATTTTTGATTCTTGAGGTTCCGAACTCTGATCAAGCGGCGAGGCCGTAGTGGGGGCCGATGACTTTGCCGCGGAGGCGGTCGGCTTTGGCGCCGGCTTGGTCGTGTTCGATGACGCCATCGCGGAGGCGGATGATGCGGGTGCAGCGCTGGACCATGCGCTCGTCATGGGTGACGAAGACGAGGGTCTTGCCTTGCTGATTGAGGTCGTCGAAGAGATCGAGGATTTCCTTGCCGGACTTGGAGTCGAGATTGCCGGTGGCTTCGTCGGCGAGGATGACGAGCGGACTGTTCGACAAGGCGCGGGCGATGGCGACACGCTGCTGCTGGCCGCCGGAGAGTTCATTGGGCTTGTGATGGAGGCGATGATCCAGGCCGACCTGGGTGGCAAGGCGGGTGCCGGTTTCGATCATCTCTGAGTCTTTCGCTCCGCCGTAGTACATCGGCACAGCAATGTTTTCGATGACGCTGAGCTGCTGGATGAGATTGTAGCTCTGGAAGATGAAGCCGAGGTTTTTGTTCCTCGCGGCGGAAAGATCGTCATCCTCAAGATGAGCGACATTGAGACCGCCGAGGAAGTAGTCGCCCGAGGTGGGCTGATCGAGACAGCCGAGGACATTGAGCAGGGTGGACTTGCCGCAGCCGGAGGGGCCCATGATGCAGACGTATTCTCCGGGGTAGATGGAGAGTGAGACGCCCTGCAGCACGTGCTGGGTGGTCTCCCCCATCTGGTAGCTCTTGCAGATGTCCACCAGCTTGATGATGGGATCAGTGTCCGGCATCACGGTTTGGCGATCGCCACGGCTTTTTCCTTGGGCTTGGACGGTTTGGCTTTGGGCGGGCCGCCTTCAGGTTCGGATCTGCCCGAACCTCCCATGTCGGCTTCGGCTTTCTTCGGGAGTGCGAGGGCCACGGCTTCGCCGCCCTGCAGACCACCACGCACCTCGATGAATTCATCGTTGAACAGGCCGGTGCTGATCTCCCGGCGTTCGAGGTTGCCGTTGTTGCTGATGTAGCAGAAGTGATGATCCTGATCGACCTCGATGGACTGGACCGGGACGTAGAGCACATCGGCCAGCTGATCGACAATGATCTCGACCTTGGCGTTCATGCCCGGCTTCATCCAGGGGTGGTAGCCGTTGATGTGAATGGTGCAGGGATAAACTTTCAGATTGGGCGTGTAGCGGCTGCTGCTTGAATCCGGAAGAACAGCGAGTTCGGCGACGCGGCCGTCCAACTCCTTGCCGGGTTCGGCATCGACACGAACTTTGACCGGCTGACCGATGCGGACCTTTTTGATCTGTGATTCATGGACGTTCACACGGACGCCCATCTGACTCATGTCCGGGATGGTAAGCAAGGTCTGGCGCAGGCGGACCGTGGCCCCTTCTTCGATGCTGTTGTTGTAGTTGTAGGATGAGCTGGCGTTCAAATCGCCGTAGGCAACCAAGCCGGGCTGCGGGGCCTTGATGACGCAGGCCTTGAGCTGGAGTTCCAGGTTTTCGCGCTGGGCCAGTTCCATTTCATAGCGCCGCTTGGCGGTGCTGAACCGGGTTTCCGCCTGGGCCATGCGGGAGCGGTTGGCGCGAATGGTACGCTGCAACTTGTTGAGCGCCTCACGATAGGCGGCGAGGTAGGTGGAGCACTGCTTGCTGAACTCGTACTTTTTATACAAGGCGAGCGCCGTTTCAGAAGTTTTCACGGAGAGCTGCACTTTGTCGAAGCCCACCAAGTCATTCTCCATCTGGGCGGCGGTGACGAATTTCTTTTCGGCCAAGCGCTTGGAGGATTCCACCTTTTGCTTGGCGAGGGCCAGCTCCGAGCGGTGAAGAAGCATATCGTCCTCGAGCTGCCGCAGTTTCTGCTGGGCCTCACCATCGCTCTGCGCCTTGTGCTCGAGGAAGGGGGTGAAGTCGATCAGCTCGCTGACTGGAGGTGCGACGATTGATTTTTTGGCCACGCCGGGCTTGGCATTGGTCCCGCGTTTGGCGAGGGCCGCCTCCGAAGAAACCTGGGCGCTGGCCTGAGTCTCAAGGACGTCCGCGTATTTTTCAAAGGCATCCACGTCCGGGGGCAGACCTGCCGTGGTGAGAATGGCGCCGGTGACTTCGCGCCCAAGGTACTTCTCAAAGTCCATGAGGGCGAAGATGGCGACCTGCTTGACATCGCGCACCAGAGTTTGATTTTCACTTTTCTGGATCTCGCGGTTCTCATCGGCGTCGATGTAGTTTGAAACCGTGGTCTGAAAGTCGATCTCGTGGGTCTCGATCTTGGTTTTGAGGTCGGTGCTGTCGAGTTCGATCAGGACCTTGCCATCTTTAACGTCCTCCTCGCTGATGAGATAGCCTTCAGGAATGAGGCTGAGAATTTTGGTGGGGATTTCGATTTCGCTCTTCACTTCATTGTTTTGCAAGGCGCGGATTTCCCCGCCCTGGAGCACAGTGATCTCGAGCGGGCCGCGCTGCACAATGCGCGTGGGCACCTTTTCAGCTGCAGCGCCACCGCCGGACATGCTCCACCAGCCGACGACAGCGAGAACGCTGATGCCTGCGATGATGATTCCTTTGTTGGATTTTCCCTTCTTCATTCTCCTTTTGGCTTCTCCTTGTTCAATACGTCCACCCAGCCACCGTCTTTCTCAATGAACAGCACTCCCATGTCCCGCCAGAGGCGCAGACGGACGAGCGTGTGATTGATGGAGGTGGAGACCATGAGGTTTCGCGTGGTGTTCATGTCGCGCTGGGCATCGACGAGGTTGATGGCGGTGCCGAGGCCTTCGGCGTTGAAGGCTTCTTCAACCTCCAGACGCTGCGTGCTGATCTCCATGCCCAACCTGGCGAGTTCATACTGCTTGCGAGCGAGCTGCAAATCACGCCAGCCGGTGCGGACGTCGCTGCGGGTATTTTCTTCAAACAGATCCAGGGCACGTCTGGCCTGCTGCTCGGCGACGATGGATGAGCGCAGGAGATTGCGCTCTGGCTTTTGATTGAGGTTGAGGTCGGTATTGAGGCCCACGCTGTAGTTCTTGTTGCCGGGGACGAGCCTGAAGTCGTTGTGGTCCGGGTTGTCGAGCATGTTGTAGTTGACCAGGGCGTTGACACTTGGAAGCGCCTGCTGCTTGGCGATGAGCACGCGACGGCTGGTGTCCTCCACCTGATCCCGCAGGTTCCAGATGTCGAGGCGGTTGGTCATGGCGATGGTGATGGCTTCTTCCAGCGTGCCGGGGGATTCGATGATCTGGAGGGCGTCCTTGTCCTTGTAGTCCACGACGAAACGCTCCGTGACGGGCAATCCGAGATTGACCTTCAGATCATCCAATGCCTGCTCGTAGTCGCGGATGGCGCTGATCCACGAACGCTCAAACACGATGCGGGACTGGACGAGACGGAAGACGGAGGACTTGGTGCTGTTGGCATTCTCCTTCTGCATGGCGGTCTCACGGGCCACCACAAAATCAAAGGCCTTGAAGGCGAGGTAAGCATTGCGCGCGGTCTCGCGGGACTGAATGACGCCGTAGTACTGGGCGGCGATGTCCACGGCGAAGGATTTGCGATACTGGGCAAAGGTACGAATGGCGTAGAGGACGCTGCGCTCGCTTTGAGTCAGCACTTCTGAGGCGGAGAGATAGCCAGCACCGCTGAGGAGCGGCTGAGCCAGGGAGAAGCCGAGCTGGGAGATGCCGCTGTCTTTGCCGCCGGTGAAGAAACGAACAAAATTGGTGGTCAGGTTTGTGGCCAGCAAGGCCCCTGTGCGCGTGAGTGCCGAAAATCCCAGATTGCCGGTGGTGGTAAGCGTGGAGTTTCGGACCAAGTTGTTGATGCCGGTGACCGCATCGGTGCTGGCCTTGGTGGTGGAGCCGCCGCCGGAAATGATGGGTCCGTACTGCTGCCGCACGAGGGTGAGGTTCAGTGCGGCCAGATAGACCGTTTCCTTTTGAACCAGATAGGTGCGATTGCGATGCACTGCGAAGTCCAAGGCCTCAGCCAGACTGATTACGCGTGCATTCTCCTCCAGGTAGGCGCGGTCC
>JAPLUN010000114.1 GCA_026397715.1 Verrucomicrobiota bacterium | reverse complement strand
TTCAGCGCCATTTCAGGGGCGTCGCCCCAGAGTTCTTCGAGGGCGTAAAACTCGCGCTTCTCCGGTGTGAGGATGTGAACCATGACGCTGCAGTAGACGAGGATGATCCACTGGCTCTCAAAATTGCCGTCTTTGACATCTGGTGGTGTGGCATGCTCATCCTTCATGCGCTCGACGATTTCGTCGCGCACGGCACGCAGCTGAGGCGTGGACATGGCCGTGACGAGCACGAAGTAGTCGGAGATGGGCGAGAGTCCGCGCAGGTCCAGAATGCGGATGTTCTCCGCTTTTTTGTCATCGGCGTAAAGGGCGCAGGCGCGGGCAATTTCGAGGTCTTCCATGGTTGTGTTGTATCTAACGCACAGCCATAAGCACGGATTTGAGCCTTTTGACAGAACTTTTACACTCCCATCATGCAGCGTTGACGCAAGCCTCCCCTCGTGCGCCACTCTCCCGGCACCATGAAACCACACCTCTGCCTCTTTCTCGCCTGCGTCAGTTTGCTCAACGCGCAGGACAAACCGAAGGATCCTTTTATCAAAGACAAGAAGGCTCCATCGGCGGCTGCGGCGGCCGCTGATCCCTTGTCTGTAGCCGATCCGTCAGCTCCAGATGCACCGAAAAACATCCTGTGTTTCGCTGAAACCTTCACGCTTTCGCAGGCGGACTACGCGGCGCTGTTGGATGCACCCGAAGGCCGCGACAATCTTTACAAGCTCGTGCAGGCGGCGGTCAAAGCTGGCAGCGCCAGGCTGGATGGCTGCCATTTGATGACCTCCAAGAGCAACACGCGCAGCACTGTGGAAAGCGTGGATGAGCTGATTTTTCCCACGAACTGGACCCCCGCTGATCGGACAGGATTTCAATATCCAACGGCCTTTGAAATGCGCCAGATGGGGGATCGCTTCGAGTTTGAGGCTGATTTGAACAGCGAAAATGGCACTCTCAGCGTTACACATGTATTCAAACGGGATCGCCTGCTCGGCGTGCGGTTGGCCAAGGCAGACTCCACCTTGGCGGGGGTGCCGGTGATGGACGTTTTTGCGCGCCAGGGGCCCTCCACCTGCCGCTTGGTACCCGGCCTCCCCACGCTCATTTCCACACTGAAGTGTGTGCAGCCAGGGGACATCACACTCGTATTCGCCACCGCAGAGGTCATCACATTCAAGGTGCCCAAAGCGCCTGCTACCAAAGGCACAGGCAACGTGTTCCTGACGGCACGGGTGATCTCCCTCGACCGTATGAAAGGATGGGAGCTGCTCAAAAAACATGCAAAAGACGGCGCTGCCTGCCTGGCGGAGTTGAAACCAATGATCGCGGCCAATGAAGCGGCGCTGGAACATCTGGCGACGATCAATGTTCAATCAGGCGTGCGCGCCACGCATGAGTCGGGTCTCATTCACTATTACGGCACCGAGTTCGCACCTCCGACGGAAGGCACACCAGCGCAGCCCGGGGAAGATCCCAATAAACCGGGAACTCCGGCCCGGCCTGCGGGGCTGGCGGGGACCACCGCTTTTGAGGCTCGCAATCTCGGGTTCCGCCTTGAACTGGAACCGACGGTCAGTGAGGACACTGGTTTTGCCGACCTGACTCTGGCGCCTGAATTTGTCAGCATGACGGGCAACCTGAAGGACAAGAACTGGAATGAGCACTATCCCGATGTGCCAGTGTTCACGAACCAGAAGATCACCACGGGATACACGCAGCTTCTTGGCACCACACATTTGATCGGAACGATGAATCCCCCGGGGGATACTGGAGTGAATGAGCACAAGGATGAAGGCCGCATATGGCTGCTGTTCATGGATATGAATCTGGAATGAGTGCTGCCGATCAACGCCAGCCGATCCCGGGCGCGAGCCTCATGCTGGGCATGATGCTCGTGCTCGCCTGCTGCATCGCCGTGGGCGGCATCAGCGTGGCCAGGCGTGAGACGGAAACACGGCGGGAGCGAGACCGCCAGGCGCAGCACGCGCTGGACAGCGCGATGCAAGTGGAAGCGCGCAAGCTGGAGGCCTTATACGATGCGCATCTCAAAAACACCGGCACCCAACTGGTGCAGTCCATGCGCGACAGCGAGGGCGCGCGCCGCGTCGCGCAGAATGTGGAGGGTGTGCAGCGTGTGTCCTGGCTGTTTTGGAAAAGCGCCAGCCCGGAGACACACCTGAGCACCGGCTTCC
The DNA here is from genome assembly GCA_026397715.1 of Verrucomicrobiota bacterium. GTDB lineage: Bacteria > Verrucomicrobiota > Verrucomicrobiia > Verrucomicrobiales > Verrucomicrobiaceae > Prosthecobacter. The sequence goes on along the minus strand of JAPLUN010000114.1, from coordinate 590 downwards.
CAGCGGATCCGCCGCAGCCGGAGCCCACCATCGAGCGCGAGCACAGCGGCCTGCCGCGCCCGCGCGTGCTGCTGGATTCCAAGCAGATCTTTGCCGATGTCGGCGGGCAGAGTTCAGGCTGGATCGATGAGCCAGGCAAGCCGCTGATGTTCTATGTGCAGGTGCTCGCCACTGCCGTGGTTTTCACGATTGATCGCGCCGAGGTGGAGACGGCGATGAACGGCTTTTTTCAAACCTGGCTGAAGCAGGAGTTCCACGCTGTGGAGCAACTCGGCGGACCGGATGCGGTGCAGGATGCGCATAGGAAAATCCTCTGTTCCGTGGGGAAACCGCCAGTCCTGAGGCCGGATGTGATTGCGCCCGTCATCTCGCGGTTTGGCGTCTGGCAGATCGTCTCCTGGGATGAGCGCAGCCTGAGCGTGGGGTATCACACTCCCACCCTCGCAGGGGCGCTGGCGCTGGCTCTGCTGGTGGCGGGCTGCGGCATCGGCATGAGCGCGCAGCAGCGGCGCGCTGCCCAGCTGGCGCAGCAGCGTGTGTCCTTTGTGAACCGGGTCTCCCATGAACTGCGCACGCCGATGACCAACATC
>JAPLUN010000060.1 GCA_026397715.1 Verrucomicrobiota bacterium | reverse complement strand
AGGCACGGAATGAACGGAAGAGGGATCAGAAAAGGGGGCTAGGTTTTGTACTTCATCACTTTTGGCGCTGTTCGTGCGTAAAGCTTGGATAGTGGTTGCCTCGGCGTTGTGGAGGGGCAGTTTGAATGATCACTCACGCATGAAAGAAAAAAAAGAAACCATCCCGGCCTGGTACGTGGTGCATACGCGCCCGAAGTGCGAGCATATCGCGGCTTCGCTGATGGTCGGGCTGGAGGGCGTGGAGACGTACTGCCCGCGCATCCGGTTTCAAAAGAACACGCGGCGGGGCAAGGTGTGGTTCGTGGAGGCGCTGTTTCCAAGCTACTTTTTTGCGCGGTTCATTCCGAATGATTCGATGCGGGCGGTGAAGTACTCGCAGAGTGTCATCAAGGTGGTGGATTTTGGGGGAAACCTCACGTCGGTGCCGGACTCGGCCATCGCGGCGCTGAAGGAGGAGATGAAGGATGTGGAGATTTGCGAGGTGGAGGTGGGTGTTAAGGTGGGTGACACCGTGGAGCTGACGGAAGGGCCGATGCGGGGGATGAAGGGGATTGTGAATGCGATGCTGACCGGTGTGGAGCGTGTGCGGATTTTGCTGGAGTTTTTGGGACGAGAAAATGCGGTGGAGGTGCCGCTGTCGAAGATTTTGACAGAGCATACGCCACGGACGGTGCTTGCGGCGTCGCGGTGAGAGCGTCAGCATCTTTTGCGGCCATTGCTGGTGCATGCGGAGCCTTGGTTTCGGCAGAGGAATGATCTGCATTCAGGCGGTCATTCCGGCAGGAATTTCAGACTGAAGAGCAGAGTTTTTTAACCGGTGATTTGACGCTGATTCAGAAGCAGGATCTGGGCTCAGTTTTCCGGCAGTCTACGCCGCCATGCCACGGATGAAGGTGGCGACGTAGTTGAGGACGCGATCAAAGACGCGCTGCTTGGTCGGGCCGCGTTCAAGGATCTTGAGTGGCTTCACAATGATGTCGGCGATGTCGGGGTCGGGCAGCGGGGCCTGCCCGGTATAGACGTAGCGGTCGATGACTTTTTTGAGCTTGTCGGCGTCGAGCTGTTCTTCCTTCACGAGTTTGTCGAAGGCGTCGGCCCGTTCGGCTTCCCAGTAGGTTTCGAAGGTCTCGGGGATCTGGGCGGCGTCTTCGATGGCGGGCAGGTTCTGATCGATGAACTTTTCAATGAGTTCCTTCTTGCTGCGCAGTTCCAGATCGCCAGCGACGGAGTCGAGGATGAGCTTGCGAATGGCGGGGGCTTCGGCGGCGTCGGCGCCGTAGAGTTTGGCGAGCAGCGTGAGAATGTACTGCACGTTGATCACGTCGCGGTGGATGAGTTCTAGCTCGAAGTCCACGTCGTTGAGGATGGAGACTTTTTCCTTCTGGGTGTCGCTCTTGACTTTGTCGTAGAGGTCCAGGTAGGCGCTGCGGTAGTCGGCGAAGCGCTGGGCGGTCAGGGAGAGGTCGTCGTCTGCAAATTCAGAGAAGGATTCGAGGATGTTGCGCAGGCGCATCAGTTCGCGGAAGATTTTCACGAACTGGAGCTCGGCTTCTTCGTCCGTGAGATCGCGGACGCTTTTCACTGTCGGTGTCAGGGTGAGGAGTTCTAGCACGACGGCGTTGAACTGCTTCACGTAGTCCTCATACGGCGGCACGAAGATGGTCTCCTTGGCCTTTACGTTGGAGAAGAGGGCGATGGCTTCGTCGGTGCGCTTTTTGAGGTTGCGGAAGACGACGATGTTTCCCTGGCTCTTGACCTCGTTGAGGATGCGGTTGGTGCGGGAGTAGGCCTGCACCAGACCGTGGTATCGCAGGGTTTTGTCCACGTAGAGGGTGTTCAGCGTCTTGCTGTCAAAGCCGGTGAGAAACATGTTCACCACCAGCAGGATGTCGATCTTCCGCTCCTTGACCTTTTTGGCGATGTCCTGGTAGTAGTTGTAAAAGCTCTGCGTGTCCTGGGTGGAGTAGTTGGTGCCGAACATCGCGTTGTAGTCCGCGATGAAGCCGTCCAGAATCTCCCGTGTGTGCGGGTCGCCGCCCTCGCCGCCGATGATCTCGCCGCCTTCGTCGAGGATGCCGTCTGCGTCCTTGTCCTCCTCGTTGCTGGTGTAGCTGAAGATGGTGGCCACCTTGAGCTTGTGCTTGCCGGCCTTCTTGCG
>JAPLUN010000652.1 GCA_026397715.1 Verrucomicrobiota bacterium | reverse complement strand
TTTTCGGACCGACCTTCACGTCGCCCCACTTGGCGGTTTCGGAGATCGAGAAACGCATGCCGGCGATGCCGGACTCGTTCATCAGATCGACGATGAGCTTCAATTCGTGCAAGCACTCGAAGTAGGCCATCTCAGGAGCGTAGCCGGCTTCCACCAGCACTTCAAAGCCGGCCTGCACCAGCGCGCTGGCGCCACCGCAAAGCACGGTCTGCTCGCCGAAGAGATCGGTTTCGGTTTCTTCCTTGAAGGTGGTCTCGAGGACACCACCACGGGTGCCGCCGATGCCGTGTGCCCAGGCGAGGGCGATCTTCTTGGCCTGCTTGTCAGCATTCTGATAGATGGCGATGAGGGCGGGGACGCCTTTGCCTTCGGTGTACTGGCGGCGCACGATGTGGCCCGGGCCTTTCGGAGCCACCATGATCACGTTCACGTCCGTTGGAACGATGATCGTCTTGAAGTGGATGGCGAAGCCGTGGCTGAACAGCAGGGTCTTGCCCTTGGTCAGGAATGGCTTGATGTCCTTGTCGAACACACCGGCGATTTTCGTGTCCGGCACCGCGACGAAGATCACGTCAGCTTTCTTGACGGCTTCAGCGGTGTCATAGACCTTGAGGCCCTTTTCTTCTGCCACTGCGCGGCTCTTGCTGCCGGGGTAGAGGCCGATGATCACATTGACGCCGCTCTCTTTAAGGTTCAGGGCGTGGGCGTGGCCTTGGGAGCCGAAGCCGATCACAGCGCAGGTCTTGCCTTTGAGCGGTGCAAGGCTGGCGTCTTTTTCAGTATAGATTTTCGCGGGCATATGGGTTCTGGTTAGAGGGGCGGCGATAGTGCTTCAAGGGGGGGGCGGGGTCAAACGGCTTTTTCCCGCCCCGCCAAGGCTGTCATTGACCGCCACGAGGCACTGGGTAGTCTCCGCGCCTCCAATATGAAACCCACCATCGCCCTGCTCTGCACCGCACTTGCTGCGGTACCTCTCATTCAAGCTCAGGACGTCAAGCCCGCACAGCCGGCCGACGCACCCGCAGCCTCCCCCACCCTCCCCATGGACAAAGTCAGCTACTTCATCGGCAAAAACGTCGGAAATTCCATCCTCAAGCAGCAGGAGAAAATTGACCTCAAGGAGTTCACTGAAGGCGTCAAGGACGCTCTCACCTCCAAGAAAAGCTCCAGCTACTCCATGGGCACCGGCCTCGGCCAGCAGTTCGCCAGCGAAGGCATCCCGATCGATATCGAAAAATTCATTGCCGGCATCACCCACACCGTGAAGCCCGGCTCTGACAAGCCCGCCTACACCGAAGAAGAACTCACCACGGCCATGGCCTCCTTCGAGATCTTCATGAAGGCCAAGGCTGAAGCCAACATGACGCCTGAGCAGCGCGCCGAACAGGCCGCCGTGAAGCAGAAAATGGCCGCCGCCAAGGAAGAGGGCGTGAAATTCCTCGAAACCAACGGCAAGCGCAAGGAAGTCACCACCACCAAGAGCGGCCTGCAGTATGAAGTCATCAAGGCTGGCACCGGACCCAAGCCCGCCATCACCGACACCGTCAGCGTTCACTACCACGGCACCCTCGTGAACGGCACCGTCTTCGATAGCTCCGTCGAGCGCGGCATGCCCGCCACCTTCGGCCTGCAGGAAGTCATCAAAGGCTGGACCGAAGGTCTTCAGCTCATGCCCGTCGGCTCCAAGTGGAAGTTTGCCATCCCCTCCGATCTCGCCTACGGCGACAGCGGCAGCCCAAGCGGCGGCATTGGCCCAGGCGTGCCTCTCATCTTCGAAGTCGAGCTCCTCGGCATCGTGAAGTAATCGCTTCCCTTCAGCATCGAATCCCATCAGGGCAGGTCCTCGGACCTGCCCTTTTTTCATTTCGCCCCAAAGCGTCAAGGCTAGGGCCAGTTCCAAATCGGATTTTCATGTGTGGAGAGACTTGGAAGTCTTCTCGACATGCTGCCTCGCATCACAAACTTTCATTTTGAGAAAGTGTCCTCTCGATGATTTTTTGATGCGCGGCAGTCTCCAAGCCAGGTATTGAGCCGCACGGCTTACGCGCCCTGCCTGCCTTCACCACAAGGATGGCTCACTGTTTTCATCGCCTGCCGAAGCATAGACCCGGCACAGCGGATCCCTGTCATCCGGGCAGGACACAAAGGGCCGCAGCCCCAGAGTTGGTAGGGACGCGTTGTGCGCGTCCGTAGAATCCTTTGTCCCAGCGCCGCCTGTCGGCCCAACCGCTTCCCCCTTTCCTAAAGCGCCCGCCTTTCAGCGCTCGCGCACACGGTCCGCTCGCACTCAGTTTAAAATGCCGTTCATCACAAACCTCATTTTGAGAAGGCGAACTTTTGAGGTTTGTGATGCGCGGCTGTATGGCTATGAAGCAAGTCGCCGTTTGCCGTGAATCCGTTGACCAGAACATTCTCGGTTCGGAAAAGGAAGCGTTCCACCAAGAGTTCCTCCGATGGCGTAGCCATCTCAGCCTGTAGCGAGGCGGTTGAGCGCAGCGACACCCCTCGTTCACAGAGCCTGCATTTCTTTCACGACACGCATCGCGTAGCGATGCCAGCACGAGTGTCTCACCCCTGCTCTTTTGTCCCCACCTTGCGTCCTCGCAGAACCTCCATGGCCCCATCCCGCCCATGCTCCAGCACGGTTCGTTGCTCAATTCAGCACCTCCTCGGCATCACCAATACCAAAACCAGATCCGCCCATTCCTCCGTCAAAAAACAGCCCCTCTTTCACGCATACGTCACCCCTGATCCCTCTTCCGTGTATTCTGTGTTTTCCGTGGTTCAATTCCGGTTTTAACTCCGTTCTCCAATCACCTTAAAGCTCCACTCCGAACACAATCTTATCAGGTATGGACCTCTCTCTTTTTCTTTCGATTTGCATCATTGCAGGAGGACCTTTTGTAATTTTGGAATTTGCGAAACAGTTCCGCTCTTCACGCGGAAAATCCAAGACAGTTAATTTTCTCTTCATGTTGTCCGCGATAGTGGCGTTTGTGTGGTTGGGCCTATGGGATGGCTGGCGCTTGTCGTTGTTGCTATTCGGTTCCAAATAGAGCCACGAAACACTGACGTCCCCATGTCCCCTTCCCCACTTTCGCCCCCGGCGTCCTCACCACGCCTCCTCTCTCTCGACGCCCTCCGCGGTTTCGACATGTGCTGGATTCTCGGCCTCGCAACACTGGTGGAGCAGGTGCTCCAGCGTGCGTTCCCGGAATACCATCTCGCAGCGAGCATCGCCATGCAGTTCGATCACGTGGCTTGGGACGGCTTTCGTTTCTACGACCTCATCTTTCCCCTCTTCCTCTTTCTCGCAGGCGTCTCCCTCGCCATCGCGGTCCCTCGACGCTTGGCTCGGGATGGCCGTCTCTCGACCATCCGCCACCTGCTCGCTCGTGCGGCCATCTTGGTGGTCCTCGGCGTCATTTTCTCCGGCGGGGTGAAGAACGGCTGGGATCAAATCCGCTGGCTCGGCGTGCTGCAGCGCATCGGCATCGCCTCAGCAGCCGCCGGTTTGCTCTCGCTGTTTCTGAAGACCCGCGGCTTGACGGTGGCCGCCGCCTTGCTGCTCATCGGCTACTTTCTCCTGCTCCGTTTTGTCCCGGTGCCAGGCGTCGGCGCAGGAAACTTTGCCGAAGGCATGAACCTCACCAACTACCTCGACAGCATCTGGCTGCCAGGCCGCAAATACGATGGCAATCACGATCCCGAAGGCATTCTCAGCACCCTCCCCGCCATCGCCACCGCACTGCTCGGCCTCCTCGCCGGAAAGTGGCTCACAAGCCCCGCCTCACCATGGCGCAAAGTCGCTGCCCTCATCACCGCAGGCCTCCTCATGCTCGCCCTCGGCTGGGCCTGGCATCCCTTCTTCCCCGTCATCAAAAAAATATGGTCGTCCAGCTTCGTCCTCGTCGCTGCCGGTTGGAGCGCCATCCTCCTCGGCCTTTTCTACTTCATCGTCGATGTCCTCGGCTGGCGGCGCGGCCTCGCCCCCTTCCTCTGGGTCGGCTCCAATCCCATCGCACTCTATCTCTGCTCCGGCTTCGGTTTCTTCCGCACCATCAGCGAACGCCTCGCCACCGCACCCCCACCCCCCTACGACTGGCTCCCCTCCGCCATGACCTTCGCCCTCATGCTCGCCACCGCCCAGTGGCTCCACAAACGGCAACTCTTCCTCAAGGTTTGATTGGAGTACGATAGACACTCCTGTCTGTCGATCAGCGCCCTCTCATCCCCCAGACCACCAAAAAAATATCCATCGAACTTCAACAGAGTCCGTTTGATTGAGGCTCGCATAACAAGGTCAGCGCTGTGACGAGCTAGATGCCCTTCACTTCTCGCGCGGTGATCCTGTCTGGCTCCCAGAGGGAGGATGGAAATTAGCCGGTGGTGAAGCGAGGCTTTGCGAGCGAGAACCACCGGATTATTTAAACCGCGCGCACATGGTCAATGACGCATGCCGAAGGCATGCGAGAAGCCTTCAGCCATACAGCGCTCCCAATCCACCTCACGAACGCAGCTACCGCTTTCCGCAAGCCGGGCCAGTCACCTCCCCCCCCCAAGTCGCTCGAAAGCGCCAGCTCTAGCGATTTTCAAAAGTTCATTTCCAGTATGAGCTGTTGGACAGACAAAACATTCTTCCTAGCCGATGGCGGAGCCATCAAAGCCTGTAGCGAGGTGGTTGAGCGAAGCGACACCCCTCGTGCACAGCATCTCCATTTCTTCCACGACACGCATCGCGTAGCGATGCCAGCACTTGCTGTCGCATCCGCACCGTTTCTTCCCTGCGCATGCGTAGCGGTGACACAAACCGCTCTTTGGCCCATCGCATTCCCCCATCATCACCCACCTGCCCCCTTCACCGGCAGCAGCAAGTGCAGCTCCGCAAAGCCACGATAAAACTCCATCGCCGGCCGTGAGGTATCCACCTCGTGCTCCTCCGCCATCTGCGCAAACAACCCACCGATTTCGTCGAGCTTGCTCTTCCAGTTCTCCAGCTTGATCCGCGCACAGGGACCACCCGCCACTTCAATCACCGGCAGCCCCGTCACGCGTTCCTCCAGCTCTCCATCCGACACCAGCCCGGCGTAATACTCCATGCCCGCCTCCGTCGTGCAAATCAGGCCATACGCCTTCCGCCCCTTCATCGCACGCTTCGACTCGATCTCCTGCCATGACGCACGAATGCCGTCTGGAAAAGACCGAGCCTTCACCGTGATCAATCGCAGTGGCGGTTGCTGGATAATGCTGGAGGCCATGACTCCCCCGCTAGCCCCATTCCACCGCATTCGCAAGAATCTGCTTTCGTAGGATGGGTGTGGCGACAGCCCACGTGTCCTTCGAAGC
>JAPLUN010000055.1 GCA_026397715.1 Verrucomicrobiota bacterium | reverse complement strand
TACCTCTACGCATTCCCGGAAAGCGGCTGTGTTTATCAGCCTGTGTATCTGGGACGGCGCGATGACATCCAGCGCACCGACTGCACCACCGGGCAGCTCAAGTTCAAAGCTGCCGCTTAACCCACCACTAAACCCAACGCCTGACAGCCCACCTGCCCTTCACCGGGTGCGTGGGCTGTCGGCGTTTTAACCTATACACCTTACCCATGAAGCATTTCTCAATTCATTCCCTCTATCACCCGATGCTGACCGGTGTGGTTTTTGCCACGCTGGTCGCCTGCCACAAGAAGCCCTCCTTCGATGGCACGCCACCACCACACCAAACCATCCACCATGAGGTCATCATCGTGATGCCACCTCCTAACGGCAAGACGGTCATCAGCAGCGGGACATCCCAACCTCCACCCAAGGAGGCCAAATCATGCCCATGAACCGCATCATCATCCCCGGCCTGCTTCTCTCCGGCTGTATTGAGTCCCAACCTGACTACACGCCTATCGGCGATGGCTTGAAGACTATTGGCATCTGCCTGGTCTGCTTCGCCGTGGTGCAGGTGCTCGGTGCCTTATCAAAGAAGGACAAAAACTGAGCGGCAGCGCTCGCAACCCACCACTCCTCACCATGCACACCTGGACTCAATGTCTGCAAACCATCGTGCTGCTGGCGATCACCGGGTTCTGCCTCGTGGTCGTCAGCTATCACTGGCTCCTGCTGGCAGTTTTCATTGTCGCCGCATTCGTCGCCTTCCGACGATTCAGCAAATAACCAACCCCAAACCTCCACCGGGCCGTGGTCACTTCGCCAACAGAAGTGGCCACGGCTTTCTCATATCCACTTCAACCCAATACACATCCATACCCATGCAAACCATCTCACTTCCTGTAGCCGAACTGAGGACCGCACTCGCGGGTCTCGGCAAGGTCATTCCCAAACGCATCACCCTTGCCGTTCTCGGCCAAGTTCGCGTGCGTCGTTACGACTCTGGACTCATCGACCTCACGGTCACGGATCTGGACCGCTCCGCCACCTACTCGATGAACCATCGAGGCCAGGCCGCACCCGCCACCCTGCTGGTTCCGTTCGGCGATTTGAACAACATCGCCAAAAGCTGCGGCGGTGCCGATCTCATCGAGCTCGTCCCCGTCAGCAAAAACACCATCTACATTCGTTTTCCAGTGGGCGGCCAGAGCGCCGAACATCACTGCGAATCCGCCCCGCCCGAAGAGTTCCCTCTTCAGCCGGAGGTTCAAGGAACCAGCATCGCCATTGATGAAGCTCTGCGCTCCTCAATCCATGAGGCGCTTGAATGCGCCAGCACCGATCCCACCCGCCTCGTTCTCAACGGAGCGTTCATTGACGTGCGGGACGACAGTGCTCATTACGTTGTCGGCACGGATGGTCATCACCTGTTCAGCTCGAACAGCTTTTCGCTCCCGCTGAAGGAATCCATTCTCATCACGGAACACAAGTTCCTCGGCTGGAAAGGCTTTCAGCAGGATGGCGAGTGGAAGCTCCGAACCATGCCTGCCAAAGACGATGGACCGCCCTGTTTTGAAATCGCCAGCGACCACTGGTGCTTTTTGTCACGGAGCATCGACAGCCAATTCCCCCAATGGAAAACGGTGCTACCCAGCCCTGCTTCCTACCAAACCACGATCTCAATCAACCCGGAGGCCGTGGATGAAGTGATGGTGGCAGTGCAGCGACTGCCACTCAGGGAGGATAAGCATCACACCATCGGCCTTGAAGTGGACGGCAATGCATTCCGATTGCTGGGCAGATCCCGGCCGGAGTTGGCATGGACCAAGATCGACATCCAGGAAGCCGGTGCGACCGGCCCTGAGGTGACGATCTTCCTCGACCGCCGCACGCTGCTCAAGGCGCTGCGCTTTGGTCTCACACGCATCGAAATCATCGACTCCATGTCGCCTCTCAGGTTCAGCCTGGCCGGGCGGCAGATGATCATCATGCCCCTGCGCATGAATGGCGGTCCCAGTGCCGCCGCATCCCCGCCCCCGGCAACGGCGGCCCCCACACCCAGTAACAATCCCCCGCCACAAGCGGAACAACACACACCACCACCCATGCAAACCAACACACCCACCCTCGGACAAACCAGAACCGCAGGAGCCAACGGCTCCAGCACTCCAAGTGCTCAGACAACAACCAGCAAAGAAGAAGCCAAATCCTCACTGGAAGCCGCCCTCGTGCAGATCGAGGCGATCAAGACCGGATTCCGTGAAACCATCAACGGCCTGACCAGGCTCGGGGATCACATCCGCCAGTCCATGCGCGAGCAGAAGGCCAGCGAGAAGGAGATCCAAACCGTGCGTCAAACCCTGCGCAGCTTGCAGGGAGTCCGCATCTAGCATCAACCCACAATCACAAGGCACGGGCCGGGCGCATCCACCAGATGCCCCGGCCCGCCTTGTTTTCACATCATGTCATCACGCATCTCCAGCCTAGTCTTCGACAAGGAAGAGCGGCCACGGCGGGCCACCATCATCACCAGCCTCGGCACCGTGAAGGTGCAGTGGACGGAGGTGCATGGTGACCGCTGCTGGTTCACCAGCGGCGGGCTGGATGCCAAGAAACTCGCCGTGCCCGTCATCGAACGAATTGAGCGCCTCACCCAAAACCTGTGACGCTCAATCAAACTCAAACCCAACACTTAAACGAAACATCATCATGATTGCTCATCTCGAACTCGAAGCCCCAACGTTCATTCAACGTCCCCATCCCAACCTCATCCTCCACTGCGGCGCTCGTGCCGCTGAACGGAAGGAAATCATCGCCGTCCCCACTCCGCATCCCACGGAAAGCTGGAGTCCCAT
>JAPLUN010000569.1 GCA_026397715.1 Verrucomicrobiota bacterium | reverse complement strand
TCAGCACGCGGATGGTGCCTTTTTCGAATTCGGTGTGCTTGAAGTTGAAACGCACGTTGTTTTCAAACACCGCCTGGCTGATTTCCAGATCCTTCGCTTCGGAGCGGCTGGCGACCTTGCCCGCAGGGCCAAACTCAGTGTAGGCAAAGGCGGCAGTCTCTTCCTTGACCGGGGCGGCCACGGGCTTGGCACGGCTGGCCTTGAAGGTTTCGATGATCTGTTTCGAGGCATCACCTTCGAGCTTCAAATTGCCGCCGAGGAAGATCTGCACGTCGCCACCCTTCCAGTCGGCAACTAGCGCCGCGTGGCTGTCCTCTTCCTTCAGGCTGGCCAGCACCGTGGAAATGCGGGCAAGGTCATCTGCGGGATGGGTGAAGACCTTCTTGCTGGCAAGGATGGTCACCAGACCGCTGGCGAGATCCCGTGATTTGCGGCTGTCGGCCTGGTCGGCGCGCAGCTTGGCTCCTTTGAGAATGGTGGCCTTCGCTTCTTCAAATTCCGCTTCCGTGAATCCGTGCTCGATGGCGCGGCGCAGTTCGGTTTCCAGCAGGCTGAGTGTGGCCTTCCAGTTCTTGGGATCACACTGGGCCTGAATGCCGTTCACGCTGACGAATTCGAGGTACTCATAGCTGTAGCTTTCAGCACCCATGAATGGCGCTCCTTCAGCCTTCGAGAGCTTGGACAGGCGCTGATTGATCATCATGTCAGCGAGATCACGGATCGTCTTTTCCCGCCGTGTGGCCGCATTGTCCGGCTTGTTTTCAGCGGGGCGGGGAATTTCGATGGAAAGGGTGAGCGCCTCGGCCTGCATCTCCGTGTGCAGCTTGGCGATGATGCCATAGCCGGAAGTCACCTTGCCAAGATTGGGTTCCTCAGCTTCGCCGTGCTTGGGTTTGGCGTCGGCAAACTGCTTCACGATCTCGGCTTTGACGGCCTCAGTGTCTTTGAAATCCCCCACGGCCACGATGACGGCGCGCTTGGGTGTGTAATACTTCTCGTAGAAGTCCGCGAAGCGCGGGCGCTTCATCGTCTTGATCATCTCTTCTGTGCCGATCGGCATGCGATCAGGCAGGATGGACTCCGGCATGGCAAACTTGTAGCCCGCCATCATCGTGCGGTATTCAATGGAGTCACGGCTGAGCTTCTCGCTCAGAATGATGCCGCGTTCCTTGTCGATCTCGGTTTCGTTCAGCAGCATGCCGTCCAGGTCATCGCGGAAAAGCTGAATGCCTTCGGCGATGAACTTTGGCTCGACCTTCGGCAGTTCGAGCATGTAAACGGTTTCCTTGAAGGAGGTGTGCGCATTGGTGTCCGCACCGAAGCCCATTCCCAGGCGCTGAAAGTACTCGACCATCTCGCCGCCTTTGAAATGCCGCGAGCCATTGAAGGCCATATGCTCAAGATAGTGAGCCATGCCCTGCTGATCGTCCTGCTCCATGAGTGAACCCACATCCATGTAAAGGCGGATGCTTGCGCGGCCGGGCGGCTCAGCATGTGGCAGGATGACGTAGCGCACGCCATTTTCGAGAGTGCCGTACTGCGCTTTGGGATCGGCTTTGAGATCGCTGTGGTCCTGCGGCCAGTCGGCGGCATGGGCTGTGGAGACGACTGCTGCGAGAAGGAGAGAGCGGAGCATGGTTGTTCGATGCGTTGGGTTGGAAAGGGTAACGAGTGGCAAACTCAAAATGACGAAAGAATGCACGAGTGTTCAGATGACGAAACGGCGTGTGAGCGGAAATTCGTCATTTGGATTTCGGAATTTGTCATTCCCGCCGCTGGCGGTAGGCGGGCTATTCCACCTTGCCCAGGCCCGCTTCGGGGTCGGGTTCGAGGAAGCCGAGTTCCACAAAGAGCTCGTCCATCGCCATGAGCGTGGCTTCGTACATCTCAAAGGAGAGGTTGAAATTGAAGAAGCCGTGGCCCTGGCCTTCGAATTCGATCAGACGGCAGAGGTTCTTCTTCTTGCTCGACTTGCGCGCAAATTCATAGGAGCCGTCAAAGGGGACGACGCGATCACCCGTGCCATGCATGATGAGCATGGGGGGCAGACCGGGGCGTATGGCGCGGATGAGATCTGCGGCCTTGCTGGTCGCTTGATCCGGCCAGCGATCACGTCCGAAGGCGTGCTTGGAATAGGTGTCCATCACTGGATTGAACAGCACGATGGCATTGGGTGCCGGGCTGCAGTCCAGTGCGTCTGAAGGATCATCAAAACCACTGAGAATGGCTGAGGAGGCAATGGCATGCCCGCCACCAGAACCACCGACACCGACGATCTTGCCGGGGTTGATGCCCAGTTCGACGGCGTTCATGCGAATCCAGCGAATGGCGGAGCGCGCATCGGCCATGGCTTCGACC
>JAPLUN010000047.1 GCA_026397715.1 Verrucomicrobiota bacterium | reverse complement strand
TTGATCGTGAATCGCGATGCGCAGGGCATTTCCTGGGTATTGCAGGAACCGCCGCGCATCTATGCGCCTTTGCATGAGGCTCTGGATGAGGAGCTTGAGACTTCTAAGCAGCGCTCTGGTTTTGAGTCGCTCTGTCGTCTCTATGTGGCCATGACCCGGGCCAAACGCGGCCTGTACCTGATTGCCGAACCCCCACCGAAGTCAAAAGAGCCATCCATGAGAGAGGCACAGTTTTTGCGCCGGATGCTGGGGGTTTCGGCTGAGTCCGAAGCAGGCGAGTCTTATTTGATCGAGTGGCAGACAGGGGACCCGCAATGGTTTGCCACAGCCCCTGACATAACGCCCCGGGCACCGGAAACGGCGGTGGTTTCGCGTCCGCTGGGGGACTTGCTGCGAGAGTTCCAGCCGCTGGCCAAGCGCGTGACGCCTTCGGGAGAGGAAGATTTCCAGGTGAAGGGCAGCATGCTCTTCAGCGCAGGGCGTGAGCCGGGCCGGAGACTGGGCAATCTGGTGCATGAATTGCTGGCTCATGTGGAGTGGTGGGATGCCACCTCGAACATGGCCGAACTCGAATCGCGCTGGCAGGCGTCCGGACTGCTGCGCGGGGAGGCGATTGAAACGACGGCGCTGGCGATGGTGCGTGGGGTGCTGCAATCAGACGCTGCGCAGTTGGCCTTTGCCAGGCCTTCGGCGGCAGCACAGGCATGGCGGGAGCGTCCCTTTGACCTGATCCACCAAGGGAGCTGGATCAGCGGCGTGTTTGACCGGGTTGTGGTTCAGCGCGACTCGGTGCGCCTGATTGATTTTAAGACAGATGAGGTGGCGAATGAGGAGTCATTGGCCGAAAAAGTGGCGGGTTATCGCCCGCAGATCCTGCTGTACCGCCAGGCTTTGGTACGGCTGACGGGCTTGAAGCTTGAGCAGATTGAATCTGCCCTGCTGTTTACCCGCAATTGCCGTCTGGTGGACGTAAAGTGACTTTTTTTGAATCCAGAGCGCCTTTGATAACGCAAAAACTTGTGTGACCGCATTAGCTCTGGCATGGAATCCGCGCATCGTAGCCTTCTCGGCGCGATCCGTGCCCAAACTCCCCATGAGCCAGCCAGAAATTAGCGAAGAAGACCTGCTCCAGCGTGCTGGACGCGGGGACTCGCGCGCTTTTGATCAGCTTTATGACCGGATGGCGCCGCGCCTCTTTGGTCTTCTGCGCCAGATGCTGCACGACGAGCGCGAGGCCGAAGACATCCTTCAGGATGGTTTTGTACTGCTATGGGAGAGTGCCTCGACTTTTGATCCGGATCGTAGCAAGGCATTTACCTGGGCGGTCATGCTGTTCCGCCACAAGGCCATCGACCGCATGCGCATGCTGGGCCGTCGCAACCGTCTGGTGGACAGCGCGGCTCTGGAGCAGTCCACCCTGGGGGCGTCGTCCCAGGCCGGTGTGGACGAAGAAGTTCAGGCCCATGAGCGCCGCCTGGTGGTGGGCGAGGCACTGAACGAACTGCCTAAAGAGCAGCGACAGTTGATTGAATTCGCATTTTTGAAAGGCCTCACACACCATGTGATCGCCGAATCTCTGGGCATTCCGCTCGGCACCGTGAAGACCAACATTCGCCGCGGGCTGCTGCGCCTGCGTGATCTTTTGAAAGGAGGCGCGTGATGGACGACGAACGATTCGAAGAACTGGCCGCCATGAATGCGCTTGGCATGCTGGAGAACGATGAAAAGCGTGCGCTGGATGGTGCCGTCGCTCGCGACAAAGAGGTGCGTTCGCTTACCTTGGAGCTTGAGCAGGTGACTGCGGAGCTGGCCTATCTGGTCAAGCCGGTGGAACCGCCTGCGAACATGAAAAAACGCATCCGTGCCAAGATGCGTGCCAAAGGTGTCAAGGGGGCCGGTGTTTCACGCGGCGTCATCATAGGCGGCACTGGCTGGGCGCTTGCCGCCAGCTTTGCCTTGGTGTCGGTCTGGCTCTGGCAGCAACGTGCCAGCATGACTCAGCAGCTTGCTGCCGCCTCACGTGCCATCGCTCCTGTGCACAATCCCGCCACTCCGGTGGTAGATGATGGCAAGGCCCGCACTCTGGAGGAAGAACTGAAAAAGCGGCGGGATGAATTCGAGGCGCAGAAACTGGCGCTGGCGAAGGAGATCGAAACGCTGAACAAACGCGAGACGGAAGCCAAGGCACAAAATGCCCGGCTCACCGCCGAAGTGGCTGCGCTGAAAGAGAAGGAGCAGCAGTCACAGCTTCAGATCGCCACTCTGCAAAGCAAGGTTTGGGAATACCGCCGGAGCGAGATGCTCGTGGTCTGGGACCAGAAGCGCAGCCAAGGCGTGGTGATGCTTGATAAGATGCCGAAGGTGGACTCTGACAAAGATTATCAGCTCTGGGTCGTGGATCCAAGCAAGCCCGACCCCGTGAGTGCCGGGGTGGTGACAGTCGATGCCAAAGGTTCTGTGAAGACCATCTTTAAGCCTGTCGAAGCTGTCTCAGGTGAGGCCAAGTTCGCTCTGAGCATCGAGAAAAAAGGCGGCGTGCCGAAGAGTGAAGGGCAGCTCCTGATGGTCGGGCCGTGAGGCACGGACCGGCGCTCCTTCTGATCAAGCCAAAGCTCTTCGCCCTGCACCGCCGCAGGTTTTTGACAGCCGGTGCAAACCTTAGCTCTTCCAGCCACCGCCCATGGCCTTGTAAATACGGACCCAAGCGGTTGCGACTCGGGTGCGGCTGAGGGCAATGTCGTTTTGCGCATTGAGTGCGACGCGTTCTGCATCAAGCACGGTGAGGAAATCAGCGATGCCGTCCTGGTAGCGTTTGCGCGCCAAAGTGGCGGCTTCGCGGGCAGATGCGGCGGAAGCTTCGAGATGGTGCAGGCGAATGCGTTCACGGTCATAGGACGTGAGTGCGTTTTCGGCCTCTTCGAGGGCGAGCAGCACCGTCTGCTCATAACGGGCGAGTGCGGCATCGGCGCGGCGCCCGGCAGCGGCGATCTGCTGACGCACACGGCCGAGGTTGAAGGCGGCCCAGGTAATGCGCGGGCCCAAGGTGAAGCCATCAGAATTGCGGCCAGTCAGAGATCCCAGCGTGGATGCCTCAAGGTCGATGCGGCCGTTGAAGGTGACCCGTGGAAACAAATCGGCAACCGCCACACCAATCCGGGCGGTTTCAGCCGCCAGAATGTCTTCGGCGACGCGAATGTCAGGACGCCGGCGCAGCAACTCTTCAGGTTTGACGATGCCGATCCTTGCGGGCGCAGCAGGCTGCTTTTTGATGCTTTGGAGCCGGGGGCGGAGTTCGGAGGGGTTTTGTCCGCACAAGACGGCGATGCGATGGATGGACTTGGCGATGTTCTCCTGATGCGTGGGGATTTGCGCCAGGGTGGCGTTCCAGAGCGCGTTGGCCCGGGCGACATCGAGCTGCGTGCCACGGCCTCCTTTGAGCGAGGCCTCGGCGATGTGCATTGCATCGGACTGATTGCCTGCGTTTTCATTCGCCACCGTGAGCTGGGCCTGCGCACCGCGCAGTTCCAGGTAGTTGATGGCAATCTCGGACTGCAGGGAAATCAGCAGGTCATGCAGGTTGGCATCCATGGCACTCGAGTTTGCCTTGGCGGCTTTGACGGAGTTGCGGATGCGCCCAAAGAAATCAAGCTCCCAGTCGGCGTCAAAGCCGGTGCGGTACAATTCATAATCACGGGTGCGCAGACCCGAGAAAGAGGTGGCCCCGTTCCGGACGCTGTCGTAGGCCGAGCCGAAGGTGACGGTGGGTGCATAGTTGAAGCTGGATTCACGCCACAGGGCACGGGCTTCGAGCAGGCGCGAGCGTGCGGCCGCGATGTCTTTGTTCTGTGATTCTGCCTGGGCCACCAGTTCGTTCAGCGTGCTGTCATTGAGCTTGCGCCACCAGGTGGCATCCACCTCGGCAGCATGCGCCGCATTCGCCCGTGAGGCGAAGTCGGCAGGCATCTTGGGCTGCGGCTTGACGAAGCGCGGCCCCACATTGCAGCTGGAAACCACGCACGTGATGAGCAGCAAAGATTTAATGGGCTTCATGAAGCGTAGGTGTGGTTGCGGCTGAGCGGCGTTGTTCACGGCGTTCGACGAAGGCGCGGAGGATGACATAAAACACAGGCGTGAAGAGCAGGCCGAAGATGGTGACACCGATCATGCCAAAGAACACCGCCGTGCCAAGCGCCTGACGCATTTCCGCACCCGCGCCCGTGGCGAGCACGAGCGGCAGCACGCCGAGGATGAAGGCAAAGCTGGTCATCAAGATGGGGCGCAGGCGCAGGCGGCAGGCCTCGACTGCGGCATGGACCCGGTCCATGCCCTGATCCTGCAGCTGCTTGGCAAATTCGACGATGAGGATGGCGTTCTTGGCCGCGAGACCGACGAGCACCACCAGGCCGATCTGCGTGAAGATATTGTTGTCCTGCGCACGCAGCCACACGCCGCCGATGGCGGAGAGCAGACACATGGGCACGATCAGGATGATGGCCATGGGCATGCTCCAGCTTTCATACTGCGCGGAGAGCACCAGAAAGACAAAGATGACGCAGAGCGGGAAGATGTAGATGAGCGTGTCTCCGGCGAGGATCTGCTGGTAGGTGAGATCGGTCCATTCGATGACAAACCCCACGGGCAGGTTGGCCTTGGCCAGACGCTCGATCTTTTCGATCATCTGGCCGGAGCTGACGCCCGGCAGAGTGTTACCATTGATGTCGGCGGAGTAGTAGAGGTTGTAGCGCTGCACGCGGTCCGCACCCCCGGTCTTGATGACTTTGACGAGCGCGGCGAGCGGCACCATGTCACCGGCTTGATTGCGAATCTTGATGCGGCTGACATCCGTCGGATCTTTGCGGAAGGAGGCTTCAGCCTGTGCGGTGACCTGATAGGTGCGGCCGAAGAGGTTGAAGTCGTTTACATAAACGGAGCCCAGGTAAATCTGCAGCGCTTCGTTCAGATCCGCCAAGGAGACTCCCATGGTTTTCGCCTGGGCACGATTGATTTCGAGTTTGAACTGCGGGCTCTTGGCTCGGAAGCCGGTGATGAGCGAAATCAGACCCGGCTCCTGCTGGGCGGCGGCCAGCAGCTTTTGAGTGGCGGCTTCGAGCGCAGGCAGTCCGGCGTTGTTGAGGTCCTGCACCTGGATTTTGAAGCCCCCGGCATTGCCCAGACCACGAAGGGGCGGCGGTGGCAGCACCAGTACACGGCCTTCTTGAATCGTGGCGAATTTTTTGCGGATGACTGCGAGGATGCCATCGCCCTTGAGCTCGGGAGCCTGGCGTTTGGCGAAGTCATCAAAGACCAGGAAGGCCGCACCGACGTTGGGCTGGTTGGCCTGCAGCACTGAGGAGTAGCCGGAGATGGCAAAAGTGTGGGCGATTCCGGGAATCTCTCGTGCCATGGCGTCCATTTTCTTCACCACGGCATCGGTTCGTTCAAAGGCTGCAGCATCTGGCAATTGAACAAGCACGATGGCGTAACCCATGTCCTGGGAGGGAATAAATCCGGCAGGCACATCATGGAACAGCTTTCCTGCCAGACCGATCAATGCCGCGTAGCCAATCAACACGATCACGGACAGCCGGATGAGTTTGCCAACCAGTCCGGCATAAAGATCGGAGCTGAACTGGAATACTCGGTTGAAGGCGCGGAAGAACCAGCCAAACAGGAAGTTCAAAACACGGCTGAAACGATCCGGCGGCGCACCGTGAGGCTGCAGCAGGATGGCGCACAGCGCAGGGCTGAGCGTGAGCGAATTGAACGCGGAAATGACCGTGGATACCGCGATGGTGAGGGCAAACTGCTTGTAGAATTGTCCGGTGATGCCGCTGATGAAACCCGTGGGCACAAACACCGCGCAGAGCACCAGAGCCACGGCGATGACAGCACCGCTTACCTCTTTCATGGCCTGCACGGAAGCGTCATGCGGAGAGAGGCCTTTGGCGATGTTGCGCTCCACGTTTTCGACCACGACGATGGCGTCATCGACGACAATGCCGATGGCGAGCACCAGGCCGAACAGAGAGAGGTTGTTCAGCGAGAAACCCATCCACTGCATCACGGCCAGTGTGCCGATGAGCGACACCGGAACGGCCAGCAGCGGAATTACGGAGGCGCGCCAGCTTTGCAGGAAGATGATGACGACGAAGACAACGAGCAGGATCGCTTCCGCCAGCGTGTGCAGCACCGACTTGATCGAGGAGCGGACAAACTTGGTGGTGTCGTAGTTGATTTTGTAATCGATGCCCGGCGGAAAGCGCAGCTTGAGCTCTGCGAGCCTTTTGTAAACGGCGTCGGCGGTTGCAATGGCATTGCTGCCAGGAAGCTGGAACACGCGGAGTGACACCGCATTGTATCCGTCCATGTAGGTGCGGCTGGAGTAGTCGCGCGAGCCGAGTTCAATGCGGGCCACATTGGCCAGGCGCACCACGTCTCCCTGCTTGCCGGTTTTGAGCACAATATCGCCAAATTCTTCCGCCTTCTTCAGACGTCCCGGTGCGGTGAGGGTGTATTGAAAAGCCGAGTCTGCGGGTGCCGGTGGCTGGCCAAGAGAGCCGGCGGCCACCTGCACGTTTTGCTCACGAATCGCTTTGACGATGTCACCCGCCGTGAGCCCCAGGCCGGCGATTTTTTCGGGATCAAGCCAGATGCGCATGGAGTAGTCCATGCCGCCGAGGGCGGAGGCTTCCGCCACACCGGGAATTCGGGCGAGTTCATTCTGAATCTGCAGGATGCAGTAGTTGCTCAGATACGAGACATCACGCGAGCCGTCAGGACTGTAGAACTGAGCCGACAGGGTGAGGTCGGGCGAGCGTTTGTTCACGTTGACACCCAGCCGACGCACCTCTTCGGGCAGACGCGAGACGGCAGTGTTCACGCGGTTTTGCACCAGCACCTGAGCCTCGTCCAGATCTGTGTTGAGGCGGAAGGTGACGGTAATCTGTACGCGACCATCGCTTGTGGATGAAGAGGACAGGTACAGCATGTTCTCAACGCCGTTGATCTCCTGCTCCAGCGGTGTCGAAACGGTCTCAGCCAGCGTGCGCGCATCCGCGCCGGGATACATCGCCGATACCACCACGGTGGGCGGAATGACCTCGGGGTATTGTGCGATGGGTAGCGACACATAGGCCAGGGCCCCCAGCATCGTGATGACGATGCTCAGCACGGCCGCAAAAATGGGCCGGTTGACGAAAAAGCGCGCGAAATTCATGATGTTTTACTTGGTGGCCGCAGGTGGCAGCATCTCCGTCATTGTGGCCTTCACCTTGACACCGTTTCGCACGCTCATGAGACCGAGCACCACCACACGATCCTCCGCCTTCAAGCCGTGGCGGACCACACGCAGACCATCCAGCAATGGCCCGAGAGTGATAGGCCGATAGACGGCTTTGTCTTCCGCATCGAGCACCCAGACGAAGCTGCTGCCCTGATCATCGCCCACCGCAGAATCACGAATGAGAAGACCATCGTATTCGCCGCTGCCGGGAATGCGAACTTTGGCGAAGAAACCGGGGGCCATCAGACGGTCGGCATTCGGAAACACAGCGCGGGCACGAATTGTGCCGGTGGTGGGATTGATCTGATTGTCCACGAAATCGACCTCGCCATGATTGGGCCAGCCTTCCTGATTGATAAGCGCCATCTCAGCGGGGATGCGTGCGAACATCGCGCTCACGCGTTCGCCGCTCTTGTGCATCTCGCGGTATTTCAGCACCGAACGCTCGTCCGCCTCGATCTCACAGTAAATGGGGTCCAGTTCGACAATGGTGGTCAGCAGCGTGGTGTTTTGGGTGCCGCCGCTCACGAGGTTGCCTTCGGTCACGCGTGCATCACTGATGCGTCCGCTGATGGGCGCGCGAATCTGGGTGAACTCGAGATCAAGCTTGGCGGCGCGCAAGGCAGCCTCCGCACCACGCACGCCAGCCAGTTCGCCCGTGGCGCTTTTCAAGCGGCGCTCCGATTCTTCCACTGAGATCGCCTGCCCCTGGCGCAGGGCCGTGGCGTTCTTGGCTTCGACACCGGCGAGCTCTGCCGCCGTTTTGGCCTGAGCAAGCATGGCCTCGGCACGCTCGACGATGGCCTCGTACGGGCGCGGATCGATGGTAAAGAGCAGATCACCTGCCTTGACCTCGGTTCCTTCTTTGAAGCTGACCTGGGTGATATAGCCGGAAACGCGTGAGTGAATCGCGACGCGGTGACGCGCAGTCAAACGACCAGTGAATTCGTCCCAGTCTGTGAGCCGTTTTGCGATGGGTTTGGCAACGGTGACCTCTGGAGTCGGAGCCTGCTGCGGTCCGCCTAGACCCTGGGCACCGCGTTTGCAGGATGAAAGGACGCTCATGACGAGCAGGCCTGCCATGGCATTCCGCCAGGTGAGAATATGGGGAATCAGGTAAAGCGATGCGCGTTGCATGGACAGAGTTACGTAGATGGAGGCCTGTAAAATAGTGCATATGCAACATATCGCTTATACAGTAAATGAATGACCAGCTTCAACGACCTCCAGCATGTCCGTGAATTTGTGCAGATCGCCGACACGGGAAGCATCTCCCGGGCCGCCAAGGTTCTCGGCATGGCCCAGCCCACGCTAAGCAGGCATCTGGCGGCTTTGGAGGCACAAATGGGGGCTCCTCTCATCCGCCGTGACACCCACACGATGAGCCTCACCACTGCCGGAATGATAGTGCTGTCGGACGCTCGTGAGCTGCTCACTCTGGCGGATCGCATGGGCAGCCGCCTGCGTTCTGAACGTCTTTCCCTGCGCGGCCATCTGCGCATGGTTTCCGTGGTCGATGTCGGCCAGTGGATCGTCTCCCGCGTTCTGTCGCGATTTAAAAAGCTGCATCCTGACGTCACCACGGAGCTCCATTTGATCAACCGCCCGACCAAGTTCATCAAAGAGGGCTTTGATTGCGGCATCATGGTCGGCGCGCCCACCGACCGCCGGGTGACAATCCGAAAGATCGCCCAGCTCAATCGAAGGCTGGTCGCGGCACCGTCGTTGTTGAAAGACCACCCTTTGCCCGCCCGTCCGGATGACTTGAACCATCTGCCCTGGCTGGGGATTTTGCAGCCTCATTTTTATTCACGAGACCGGGTCGATCTGGAGCGGGCCAAGCAGGTCAAAAAGCTCAAGCTCCTGCCCGCCATGCTGCTGGACACCGTCACCGCTTTGCGCGAGGCCGCCATTGAAGGGGCCGGATTCACCATTCTGCCGGAATGGATGGCGGCGCGTGACATCAATGCCGGAAGGCTGGTCCAGTTGCTGCCAGACTGGCATCTGGCCCCTCTCGATCTGCAAATCGCCCACGCCGCGCATGAACACCTGCCGCAGCGGGTGAAAAGCCTGATCGAGTACCTTGAGCAGGAGCTTCCGCTCGAAATCCACCGGCTGGATTTGAATGAACGGTAGGTTCTGACCCTATTTTGGGAAAAGCCTCCCGGACCTCCAAAAAATCCATGCACAACGAGCACGCTCTGTGCTAGGAATCCGGCCCCATGCCGCCTTGCGGCCCGTTTACCCTCATCAAAAAACACCATGCCCAAGCAGACCATTCGTGACCTCGACCTCGCCGGAAAACGCGTTTTTGTGCGCGTCGATTTCAACGTGCCCCTCGAAGAGAAAGACGGCCAGATGGTCATCACCGAC
>JAPLUN010000050.1 GCA_026397715.1 Verrucomicrobiota bacterium | reverse complement strand
TGATGGCATCAAATTCCCGGATTTTTCCGCCATCACATCCGGTGCCAGCATCAAATGGATCGTCATGTTTTGCCTCATCGGAAGCCTGGAGTCACTGCTCAGCGCCAAGGCCGTCGATCTGCTTGATCCCTGGCAGCGCCGCACGAATTTGAACCGCGATCTGCTCGCCGTAGGCCTCGCGAACACTTTGGTCTCCTTCATCGGCGGCCTGCCGATGATTTCAGAAATCGTCCGCTCCTCCGCCAACCGCAACAATGGCGCCCGCACCCGCTGGGCTAACTTCTGGCATGGCACCTTCCTGCTCTTTCTCGTGGCCAGCGTGCCCTGGCTGCTGAACAACATTCCGCTCGCTGCGCTGGCAGGCATGCTTGTCTTCACCGGCTATAATCTCGCATCCCCAAAAGAATTCCATCACATGTGGGAGGTGGGCAAAGGTCAGCTGATCGTTTTCGTCGTTACTTTGATTGGAACCCTCGCCACCGATCTACTCATTGGCATTGCAGCGGGCATCGTCATCAAACTTTTGCAGCATGTCATCAGCGGCACGTCCTTTGGCAACCTCTTCATTCCACATGCTGAGATCATAAAAGATGGGGAACACCCCATCATGCACGTGAAAAAAACAGCCATTTTCAGCAACTGGCTAGGCCTCCGCAACCATCTTTTCTCACTCAATGACCATGCCAGGGTGAAAGTCGATCTCTCAGGCACCGATCTGGTCGATCATACGGTCATCAAGAAACTCGAGGAAATGGTGCAGGACTGGAAGATTGAAAATCGCGAACTCATCATCGCTGGACTCGAAGACCACGTTCCTGTTTCCCTCCATCCGCAGGCAGCACGGTACCGCCGTCAGACCGCTTGAATAAGATTCTTGGGTGGCAGAGCAAAAGAGCGAGCCAGTCCCGCTCTCCTGGTCAGACAGTGGGCGCCTTCAGCGGAATGACCACCTCGATTCGAAGTCCCTGAGGCATGACGCTGCTGGCGGTCAGCTCGCCGCCAGACTGCCGTGCCCTTGCACGCATGCCCACCATGCCGAGGCTGGGACTGTAAATGATATCTCCGGTGTGGTTGGGCAGGCCCTTGCCGTTGTCCTCGATGGTGAGAATGATGTGCCGAATTTTTCCGCCAGCCAGCGCAGGCCGGCATCAAGGCCAAAATCATCCAGAATGACGGGTCGCAGCAGATGCGAGAGTTCGCGTACATTGGCGATGGATTCATCCACCAGATGCAAACAGTCGGCGCGCAGTGAAGGAAGATCTTGGGTGGAGCCCTTGGTCAGATTGGAGCGCACGGCGGCCAGCGACTGGCCCAGCTCATCGTGCAGTTCATGAGAGAAGCGTCGTGCCGCTTGTTCCTGTGTCTGCAGCATATGCCAGGACACGCGGCTCAGCTCCTCGGACTGCCAGCGAATGCGCTGGATGCTCTTGCGGGCAAAAGCAATGGTCAGCATGGCACATATCGCAGCCAGGACAGTGCTGGACCCGAGCAGCAAGGTGGAGTCATCACTCAGAGCCTGCGACTGCTGCTCAAGCTGGTGTTCGGTCTTGGTCAGATGCTCGGAGCTGCTTTTGATGAGCTTGTTGACCAGTTCGACGACCCGGCCGTGGTGCAGGAACAGGGTCTCCAGCTTGTCCCGCTGCACCGGCTCACGGCTTTCCAGCAGCCGGTGTGATTCTTGGGTGAAGGCTTTGACGCCCTTGTCCAGATCCGCCCACAACTCCGCATCCGCCAGAGATCGCACCTCGGGCCCCAAACGAGAAATCTGGCGGTCACTTTCATCCAGCTCCTGCAGCAGCTTGGCCAGATCGGCACGCTTGAGTTCAAACTGGGCAAACTGATGCAGCACCCCGGTCATGGTGTTTTCCTCCGACTGCACATCCTGCCGAAGCCTGGCGATGAGGAACTGATCCCGCGCCATCTGCTCCACACCATGCCGGATGCCCTGGCTCTGGCGCACGGCGATGAGGCCAGCAGTGCCAAGAAGCACCATCACCAGCAGGAACCCCAACGCGAGAACGCGCAGCACGTAGCGTTCGGTAATGCGCAGGAAGGTGAACGACATGACGACAGAAAAAACTCAAACCGCCTCAACCGTGGGTATGGCCAGCGGTGACTTGGAGGAACCCTGGGTCTGAAAAAAGGAAACCATGCCGGTCTGAATATCATACAAAGCTCCAACGAGCATCAGTTTTCCTTCCTGAACCAGACCTTCGAGGGTGCTGCTGCGCTCCGTGATCATGCGCATGGTGCACAGCACGTTACGGCGTGAGACTTCATTTGCGTAGGCCGCCTTCTCTCCGGGCAGCCACGCGCTGTCACTCTTGCAGGTGCTGAGATCGACCGACTGTTGAATCTCGATGACGAGCGAATCGAGATTCACACAGCCTGTGGCTTCGGCGGCGGTTTGATTGCTGCAAATGAGATCCACGGCGGCATTGACTGCGCCGCATGAGGTGTGTCCCATGACCAGAATCATCTTCGCGCCCGCCACGGCGCAGCTGTACTCGATGCTTCCCAGCACCTTGTGGCTCGCGACATTGCCCGCGATGCGGGCACTGAAAATGTCCCCGAGGCTCAAGTCAAAAACGAGTTCTGCAGGGGTGCGCGAATCAATGCAGCTGAGCACCACCGCCATGGGGAACTGACCGGCGGAAGTCGCATCCACCAAACGACCGATGTCGCGCGTGAGATGCCTGCCCTCACGGAAACGCTCGTTGCCTTCCTTGAAGATTTCCAGCACACGTTCCGGCGTCAGACTGCTTTGAACGGCGCGAGTGCTGTAATCCAGAAACTGAATGCGGTCTTTGATCTGGGGATATTTGTCTTTGAATCCCGCCATGCTGAGTTTGATGCCGCGCGCCTTGGCGGTCTTGTGCTGGAAATCGTGGATCAGTCCCAGGATGTCCGCGTCAATGTAGTCCGTGCTGCGCGCATCGAGGAGCACATGGCCGCCCTTGGGAACACTGCGCAGGGTTTCCTCGAGCGTGCCACGGCTTAAAAACTCACCTGATTGGCCAGCTCAATGCGCAGGACGTCGCCCGTGATGTGCTGCTCCATGAACTTGCGCAGAGGACGGCGCATGTTGCTGTGCAAAATGAATCCTATGCTGACTGCAAGACCAATGACAATGCCGATGAGCAGATCTGTCAGAACGATGGCAACGACAGTGATGAGGAAGGGCAGAAACTGGTTCTTTCCTTCACTCCACATCTGTTTGACCAGGCTGGGACTGGCGAGCTTGAGCCCGGTCATGAGCAGAATGGCTCCAAGCGCGGCAAGCGGGATCTTGTTCAGCAAACCGGGCACCAGCAGAACGCAGCCCAGCAGCAGACAGCCATGAAAAAAAGCGGACAGCTTGGTTTTGCCGCCTGCATTGATGTTCACGCTGCTGCGCACAATCACACTCGTCATGGGCAGTCCGCCGATCAGACCTGCGGTGACGTTGCCAATCCCCTGCGCGATCAGCTCCCGGTTGGGCGGGCTGCTGCGCTGCTGCGGATCGATCTTGTCCACCGCCTCAAGGTTGAGCAGCGTCTCCAGGCTGGCGACGATGGCGATGGTGATGGCCGCGCCGTACACGGCCGGATTGGCCAGTGCGGAAAAATTGGGGAACACGAGGAAGCCAACGAACGCACCAAAGTCCTTCGCCACCGGAACCTGCACCATGTGCGTGGCTTCGATGACCCATGCCGCGCTGCCAAATTGCTTCAGCAGCATGCTGACCCCCACTCCCAGCAGCACCACAACCAGAGGTGCGGGCACCACGCTGTTTTTCAAAGGCTTGATTTTATCCCACAAAACCATCAGCAAGATGGACAGCACGCCCACCAGCGCAGCGCCTGGCTGGATGTCAAACAACGCGGACCAAATTCAGTGAAGGTGTTCTCTTTGTCAGGCTGCAGGAAATACATGTCACCTTCCGGGTCGGGGTCGTGCCCCACAACGTGTGGGATTTGCTTGAGCACCAGAATGACACCGATGGCTGCCAGCAGCCCTTTGATCACACTCGAAGGAAAAAACGCGGCAATGAAACCTGCACGACATGCACCGAGAATGATCTGCAGCACACCTACAAGCATCACCGCCAGCAAGAATGTCTCAAATGATCCCAGCTTGCCGATCTGTGCGGCCACGATGGCGGTCAAACCGGCGGCAGGTCCGCTGACACTCGTTTGTGAACCGCTCAGAACTCCGACCAAAATACCGCCGATGATCCCTGCCACGATGCCCGAAAAGAGCGGCGCATTGGACGCCAGCGCCACCCCCAGGCAAAGCGGCAGAGCCACGAGAAAGACGACGAGGCCGGCCGAGAGGTCTTTGAAAAAGGTTGTGGGTGAGGTCGGGGAAGTGGCAGGCATGCAGGAGGAATAGGGTGACTAAAAGGTGGGAGATTTCACCTGAAGCTGCCCTTCAAACGAAGCCAACAACAAAACGGCTGTAGTTTTCCACTCCCTTCCCAATCCTTGCCCACCACCTGGTCAATCCTTTAGTCAATCAAACCGTTGCGAATGGAGAAGCGCACCAGCTCGCCGATGGAATGCAGGTTGAGCTTCTCCATGATCCGGCCCCGGTGCGCTTCCACGGTGTACACGCTCAGGTTCAACACGGAGGCGATTTCCTTGTTGGTCTTGCTCTCCGAAATCATCTGCAGCACCTCCCGTTCCCGTGGTGAGAGCAGGTCGATCGGGTTGGTGACATGTTTGCGATAGTCGTCCAGCACGGCATCGCTGACCTCCGGGCTGAGAAATCCTTTGCCATTGGCGACGGCTCTGACAGCCGAGAGAAGATCGCTCTCGTTGCTGTCCTTCAACAAATAGCCGTTGGCTCCCGCACGCAGCATTTCGCGCACATAGACGGAGTCCTTCTGCATGGAGAGGGCCAGGATGCGCGCCTTTGGCACGGCCTTGGTGATCTGCCGTGCCGCCTCGATGCCGTTGAGCTCGGGCATCGTCACATCCAGCACCACCACATCCGGCTGGAGATTGATGGCTTTTTCCACAGCCTCCCGTCCATTGGCGGCCTCGCCCACGACCTCCATGTCCCACTGCGCAGCGAGGATCATTCGGAAGCCGTTGCGGACCACAGCGTGGTCATCGGCAAGAAGTATGCGGGTTAATTTGGCAGACATGAGGGGATCAGAATAGCCAACGAGCGGCAAAGAGCAAAATCTGCGGTCATTTTGTGGGAACCCACCACAGCCAGTCGTCCAATCTGGCGCCACACCTCCTCCAATGCCAGCCTTCCGCCTATCCAAAATCAGCCTCATCATCGCCTTGATGCCGCTGCTAAGCCAAGCCCAGTCAACGATAAAGGCTCCCGATGGAGGTGGGTCGCTGGCTGAAGAACTGGCGCTCGAAATGCCCGAAATCGTCATTGAGGGCAAGGCCGAGAGTCTCATCGGAATCGCCACCTCGGCCTCGAAAGGCCAGACCAGCACCAAGGAACTGCTGGCACGGCCCTTTTCACGTCGTGGCGAATTGTTGGAAAGCATCCCAGGTTTCATCGCCACCCAGCACAGCGGTGATGGCAAAGCGAACCAGTACTACCTGCGCGGCACGAACCTCGATCACGGCACCGACTTTGCCATCTACGTTGATGGCATGCCGGTGAACCTCCGCAACCACGCGCACGGCCAGGGCTATGCGGACACGAACTTCATCATCCCCGAACTTGTCGGTCAGCTCGAATACTGGAAGGGCACCTACTACGCGCAGCATGGCGATCTCAGCTCCACCGGGGCGGCGCGCTTCAAGCTGCTGGACGCTCTGCCCCAGGGCATCGTCTCAACCACCTGGGGCGAATATGATTACTCGCGCACGCTGGTCGCGGATACGATCCAAGCGGGTGCAGGGCAGCTCACCGTGGCCTTGGAGCATCAGTTCTACAACGGCCCCTGGGATATGCATTCAGACGCCACCCGCTTGAACGGTTTCCTGCGCTGGCACTGGGAGGACGCCACGGACAAGATCAATCTGACCTTCATGGGCTATCACGGCAAATGGAAATCCACCGACCAGGTGCCGCAGCGTGCCGTCGACAGTGGTGTGATCGGTCGTTATGGAAACCTCGATCCAACCGACGGTGGCAATTCACAGCGCTACAGCCTGTCCTTCGACTGGGTGCGCAATGAAGGCCGCACCACCACGCGTGCGAATGCTTATGCGGGCTTTTACGACCTTGATCTGTTTTCCAATTTCACATTCTTCATGGATAGCTTCGCGCGTGGCGACACCTTGGGTGACCAGTTCGAGCAAAAGGACCATCGCTGGTTTCTCGGCGGCGAACTCGCACGTGACTGGCATTTCGATGCCATGGGTCAGGAGCAGCGTTTCACACTCGGCATGCAGCTGCGCACCGACATCATCACCGGACTCGGCTTGTACAACACCTCTCAGCGTCAGCGCTGGAACACCGTGCGGCAGGATGACATCACCCAGTCCACCTACGGCATGTACGCGGAGGCAGAGCTCAAGCCCGTGCGCTGGCTGCGCATCATCCCCGGTCTGCGCGGCGACTTGTTTCAATTCAATGTGGAAAAGAGCAACCTCCCGGAGAATGCGGGATCTCTAACCAAGGGTATTGTCAGTCCGAAGCTCAGCATGGTGTTCGGCCCCTGGGCCAAGACAGAGTTCTATGTAAACGCCGGCATGGGCTTCCACAGCAATGACGCACGCGGCGTGAACATCACCACTGATCCCAACACGGGCCTCCCGGCAGACAGGGTCAATCCGCTGGTACGCACCTACGGTGCCGAAATCGGCATTCGCAACGAGTCCATTCCCAAGCTGGTGAACACACTCTCTTTTTGGATGCTGCACAGCGATTCGGAGCTGATCTACACGGGCGATGCCGGCACCACCGAGCCGGGAGCAGCCTCAATGCGCCAGGGCATCGAACTTTCCAGCTACTGGCGTCCCGAGGATTGGGTCATGGTCGACATCGAAGCAACTTTGACCGACGCGCACTTGGTCAACACCGATCCTCCCAACCAAAAGATCCCCAACTCCATTCCCTACACGTTTAACGGCGGCATCACCCTCGGGGGCGCACAGGGCTTCTTCGGCTCGTTGCGTGCTCGTTACTTCGCACCACGGCCCTTGGATTCCGTGGTGGACGTGAAAACACGCGAATCCTTGCAGGTCAATGCCCGCCTCGGCTATCGCAAGAACAATTGGGAGATCGCCATGGATTGCCTGAATCTGCTCAATCGCAGTGACTACGACGTGGCTTACTACTATGCCTCCCAGCTTAAGAGTGATGCCGCCCCGGTCGACGGTGTACATGTACACCCCATCGAACCGCGCATGTTTCGTCTCTCGGTGACCTACCGCTTCTAGTCGGAGGTTTTCACGATACCTAGGCGGCAAAGAAACAGCCCTGCCCTGTTGTCAAAGCGTCCAGAGCATACGACCTTGCGCCCTCATGTCTCTGCCGCGACTGCTCGCCATTCTCCTTAGCTCTTCTGCCACGCTCACCGCGCAGGTGGCTAGTTCGCCACTAAAGATCGAGGCACGGCGCGCGCTCCCAGCGGACGACACCCCACAGCCCAATCTGCCAGACACCGCCAAGCTGCCCCGCGTGCTGCCTGCCAATCGCCAGAGCGTCTACACCCGTTGTGAGACAAAACTGCCGCTTATCGCCATCACCTTTGATGACGGCCCTGATCCGGTGCTCACCCCACGTCTGCTGGATTTGCTCAAGCAGCGCGGCATCCACGCCACTTTCTTTCTGGTAGGCAAAAATGCCACCGCTTTTCCCGACGTTGTGCGCCGCATCGTGGATGAAGGACATGAGGTGGGCAATCACAGCTGGTCACATCCTTTGCTCACCCAACTCGGCCAGGAGAGCGTGGACAGCCAGTTGCGCCGCACGCACGATGCCATCTTAAAAGCTTGTGGCACCGCACCGTTGCTATACCGCCCGCCCTACGGCGCAGTGCGTGTATCACAGCGCGCACGCATCGAAAAAACCTTCGGCTACCCGGCCATCCTATGGGATGTGGATCCTCAGGACTGGCAGCACCCTCGCAGTGCACAGAAGGTGTATGACCGCATTCACAGCCAGACGCGCCCTGGCTCCATCATCCTCTGTCATGACATCCACGAGACGACTGTCGCCGCAATGCCAGCTACACTGGATGACCTCATTGCTCGTGGTTATCGCTTTGCCACGGTCACGCAGTTGATCGCCTACACCACCCCGCCGGAAATCATGGGTCCTCCAGCGCCTAGTTCCCTGCCAGCCAGCCCTCCCGCCGATCCGCCCCCTGCGACTACAGGCAAGGCGGTAGAATAGAAGCGAGAAGCGAAAGTTCCTTTGCCCTGATGCTGACACAGCCATCAAGCGGCACAGTGGCTTGCAGCTTCTAATCACCAGCAGGCACTGGCAGGAAGCAATTCCATGCCATTTCTGCCGGCATCAAGCTTCACCCATGGGTCGAATGAGACGGCCCCTTCCGCTATTGCGACGAGAAAATTGGGGTGGCCAAACCTCTAAATCCCGTTCTCCATCGATTCTCTGGTGGCGACCGCATGACCTCCAAACACTCCCCTCAATTGGAGGGTGTCATGATTTTGTCACCGATTTCATAATTGAGTAACTTATTGTAAGTGAATTGCAAAAAAGTTACCAACTCGTTCAGCACCCCAACCATTTAAGCATAATTAAATGAAAAAATCATAACTGAAACGCTTTACAGAGAATTGTTTCAATTATAGTTTATTACCAGTCCTTCATTTGGATTCAGTGAATCTAAATTGAGTGTCAAAACTGTTAATATTTGCAACCATGAAAACGCCATCCTCTGCTCATCAGCTGCAACGTAAGCCCATTTCGGTTGCTGCTGCGGCCTTGCTGCTCGCTTTTACCAGCCTTGGTTTCGCCGCATCGACCATTGAACTGAATCAGCCCTATGCCCCGGCTGGCGAAAACTACCGTATCACGGCACTGCAAAACCTCACTCCTCTCACTTTGGATGGTGGAACTTCGGCAGGGGCCAATCCAAATGTGAACTTTGATTTCCAAGGAGGTTTCGGTGTCCGCTATCAA
Organism: Verrucomicrobiota bacterium; assembly: GCA_026397715.1. Classification (GTDB taxonomy): domain Bacteria; phylum Verrucomicrobiota; class Verrucomicrobiia; order Verrucomicrobiales; family Verrucomicrobiaceae; genus Prosthecobacter. The sequence continues at coordinate 5,422 of JAPLUN010000050.1, read as the reverse complement.
AATTCCTACGGCATACTGACGGACTTTGGCATCGGCCTCTACGATGCGAGTTGTGCCCCCGGTATCCAGACCGCCTCCACCGGACTGAACATTGTTTTCGATCAACTGGTCTCAAGCCACGGCCTGTCCGCTACTTTGGGAGACTTCGACCTCAACGAATACTCGACTGACGCCGACCCCAGCAAGGTGGCCCCGACCATCTCCATCTACGGCATCGGCAATTTGCTGCTCGGTAACTTCTCCACGGCGGACATCATTGCCAGCCATGCCGTGAGCCTCCTGACCAGTCTGGATCCAATCGCCAAGACTGACCTTTGGAAGCTCAGTCTGGACGCCTTGGTCGGCCCCAGTGTGCTGGTTTCCGGCTTCACTCTGGCTGCAGACACCCACAATGGCGCTGGCAGCCCGATGGCCGTCAATAGCGACCCTTATTTCCTCGTTGCTGTGAACGGCTGCGAATGCGCCTCGGTTCCTGAGCCAGGCTCCGCTTTTCTCATTCTGAGTGCTGGCCTCGGCACGCTGATCATCACACGCCGCCGCAACCGGGACCTGTTTAGCTCCAAGTAGCCGGTCTTTGCGATCACGCCCTTCAAATTGATCCGTGGGAGAATCTCCCACGGCTTTTTTGTGCCCCCACTTCATCAGGATCTACTCCTTGAACTCTTCCCGGTCTGGAATGCGTGTGAAGGCGATCTTGGTGCCCGAAAAAGTGCGCACGGTATCAGGAGTGAAACCGATCACCACGGAGTCGCGGCCGAACTTCTGATTGATCTCATCCAGCACACGACTGAGCTGTTCACGTTGTTCTTTGGGAGCCGATGCACCTGAATCGTTGAAAAGTTCGAGCTGCCGCGGGGTTGCCTCGGCCACCAGACCAAACAGGGTCACCGAGACCTTTTTCACCCGCTGCCAGTGCGCCTGCTTCATCACCTTCTGCCACAGATCCGCCAGCACCCGTGCCAGCACGATGCTGTCGGATCCTTCCTCAAACTTCGCCTGCGCTTCACAGCGCGGTCCGTCCTCTGTGCGCACACTCAGGTGCAGATGCCTGGCGCGGTACTTCATGCGGCGCAGCCGGCTAGCGGCCTTCAATAACAGTCTGCGTGCCACAATGCCCGCTGCCGGTGGTGTGCGCAGTTCGGGGGCCAGCACATGACTGTGCCCGATGGTGCGGTGTGCTGGTGGAACGTCATCCTCCGTCGTGCCGCCATGCAGACCATGCCAGAACCGGTCTCCTCCCACGCCACCCCAGGCGCGGTGGAGGGTCTCGCGCCCAGCCGCCCACAGATCCTCCATGTTACGAATGCCGCAGGCATGCAAGCGCGGCTCCATGCGGCGGCCGATCCCACACAGATCACTCAACTCCAGTTCCAGCAGCCGTCCCGGCAGTTCTTCCTGCAGCAGCACCACCAGACCGTCGGGCTTCTGCATGTCGCTGGCCACCTTTGCCAGAAAGCGGTTCGGCGCCAGGCCGATGGAGCAAGTGATGCACTCGCCAACCCGTTCCCGCAGTCCTTGCTTGATGCGTCGGGACAGATCCATCGCTTCATCCAGTCGGCGGCGCGGTGCATCCAGCTTGCAGGCCATCTCGTCGATTGAGCAAATCACGTGCACCGGGAAATGCCGCTCCACCTCCTCAATGATCTTGTGATGAAATTCCACGTAAACATCGTGCCCGGCCATCACGGTGATGAGTTCCGGGCAGCGCCGCCTTGCCTCGCCGATATTGGTGCCTGTCTTGATTCCAAACTTTTTGGCCTCATGACTGGCTGCAATCGCACAGGTCGCGTCCGAATCGACCGGCACCACCGCGATCGGCTTCCCCCGTAGTTCGGGGTGCAACTGCTGCTCCACGCTTGCGAAGTAGCTATTTAGGTCGAGAAACAGCCAGTCTACGAGTGGTTGGGAATCAGGAATGGCACGAGTAGCAGGCATTGGCGGACTCACTTCTCGCCCAATTCAATAACTGTTCAATAGAACATTGTTCAGATTAAGCTAAAATCTGATTCAAGCCGTCTTACATGCTTCTTACCAATGCCGAGTTGATGGGGTTATAATTTCCATAAATGATAAGGCATGCAGCCCGCATCTGCTAATCCCCCCCTTTCTTCTCCTGAAACTTCCCCCACTCCCTATCCCCTGCTCACGTCCGACGAAGCACTGTTTCATGCCTGCCTAGAAAACATCACCGCCCAGCGCTGCCATATTCAATGCAAGCCGCGCCTCTTCGAAATCCTTCATGCTGAAAACGTTGCGGGGTTCCTTAAGATTTGCCAGCGCCACATCGACTTCCTGATCTACCGCAAAGGAGACTGGCTTCCCATGGTGGCCATCGAATTCGAGGATGACAGCCCCGGCAAGGCCAGCCGAAAACTACGCGACCGCCATCTGGTGGACGACATATTTTCGAGCTTCGGAATTCCTCTGCTGCAGGTCCATGCCAAGGACATCAACCAGATCGATACACTCGTTCACAAGCTCAGCAACGCCTGGCAGCAGCGCAATGAGAATCTGGAAATCATGCCTCCACCCAGTGAAGAGTGTGCGCCCCACCCACCCACAACTACCCTGCTGGCAGCCACCTCCAGTTCCAGTTCAAGCCCCAATTCCAGTGCCAATACAACCCGCATGACCGCTGCAGCCTGCTCCTCGATTTCCTGAAGGTACGGCGAATTGCTAACCACCCACCTTGAAGCTCAGCGTGGTCGTCGCGGCCGCTTTCGCCGGTGCATCGCGATCCACCTCAAAGGGGCCGAGCAGGTTGTTGCCCGCCAGATCTTCGAGCAGTGGGTCGATCTTCAAAACGCAGGCTCCTTGCGACCAAGCAACCACTGGAGTGAATGACCAAGTGCGCGCATCTGCGGCAACAGTCACCACACCTGTAACTTCCCCCTTACCGCGTTGCACTTTTAATGCGGAGATGAGCATCGCAGGATCCAGCGGTTCTTCGAAACTGACCACCAGCGGATCACGAGTTCCCGCTTTTGGCGCAGTGATCTGCCAGCGCAGCGGATTGGGGCAGGTGTGATCCACAGCCCCGGCTGCGAGTGTAAACACCGTTTCCTTTCCTAGAGCCACACCGGTGGTCGAGCGCCAGTTGGCAGCTATCTTGAGCGTGTGCTGGCGGTGATCCTGTAAAACCGGCCCTTCTTCGATGTTCAGGTTCACGCCGGTCTTTTGCCGCCCGGGATGCAGCCAGAGGGTGAGACGTTTTCCATCCGGCGACCACAGCTCAGTCTCACGAAAAGCACCGTGAACCAGGCTGCCATCCTGACGCTGCAAGGTGATGCGCTCCAGAAACACCCCCTGCTCCATCGGCTGACTGAAGTGAAGATAGAGCTTCAGTGCATTGGCAGGCAGTACCGTGGGAGAGGGCGAGATGCTCACCGTCGGCGCTACAGTCGCCGGATTGGTGAACATCAGCCGCTGCGTGCTCCAAATACCGCCGGCCGTTTGAAACTCAACGCGGTAGGTTTCTCCCTGCACCAACGGCAGTGCAGCGGCAAAGCACACGCTGTCACGCGTCTTCACCACGCTCCCAAAAAGCGGTTCGGTGGCATCGCCACGAAACACGCGGACCGCACCGCCGCGAGCTTCGATCTGCCCGGCTTCGCTCACCCACACATCTGCGGCGAATGCGGCGGAGCAGAACAGACTTAGAATACTGAGCCAGCGTTTCACGGAAGTGCTGCCACTTCGAGGCTCAGCGTGCCTTCGGTATCTCGCAGCACCACAGCTTCGGTGTCGCTCAGTTTGTCCACCTGCACGGCACCAAAGAGCGCATCCACGATCTCGATGCCCTCGGGGCCTTTGGGTTCTTTCTCATCGCGACGTGCGGCGTTTTCGTTGGTCTTCTCCGGCGCCTTGGCATCGAGGTAATCCATGCTGATGCGCGCGCCCCACATCTTGCTGGGACCAAAGGCGTTCTGTTTGAAGCGCTGCGTGTGCACCACGAGCCACTCCTTGCCGCTTTTGTCGGAGTAGCTGAAGAGATCCAGCGGGCGGTTGCCGCTGCCGAGTTCCACCATGCTCACGCCTTTGACCTGCGCACCACTCTGGATGTCGTCCACTTTGAACTTGGCCACCGGCGTGCAGGCAAAGGCCCCGACGACAAAGGTGCCTTCCTTCGATTGATAAGGGATGAAACTCTGGATCGGTGCCTTGGTCTCCCACTTGCGATGTGCCACATGATACGTCTCCGCACTGAACACACTGGCCGTGGCACCGTTTTTGAGCGGCACGGGGATGGTGAAAATGCGGGAGGCAAATTCTTCATTGCAGGTGCCGGTGGCAAAGACACGGTCATTGTCGAAGGCCACATCCGTGATGTTCGTGACCTTGCTGGCGGTGCCGCCGGGGAGTGTGATGCGCACCCAGGACAGCGGCGCGAGATTCAGCGGAGCCACTTTGCCGTCCGCACCGACGCTGACAATGAGCACCGCATTGTCCGGACGACGCTGCACGCCGAGATAGATGCGCCCGCTGGCGGGATTTACCGCGAGGTCTTTGACTGTGATGTCCTCCTTCTTGACCCCGAGGCCGGCGGCGATCTGTGCGCCGATGTCGGCCACTGGTTTGGCGAGGCGTTCGCTCTTGGGTCCGGCATCGCCCGTCTGAATAGCCACGACGCTGGCCGTGGCCGGCTCCGCCACCAGCAGCAGCCCTTCCGGCCCGAAGCTGAGCGAACTGAGCGACTGAATCTGCAAACCTCCCTGCTGCGGTGATTCAAGCAGTGCGGCGGAGGCGCCGAACGTGGTGACGATGAGGAAGGAGAGACAGAGTGCTTTCATGGTCGGATGGAGTGTTGTGATAGCATGCTACGGGAACCGAACGTGAAATGTCACGCCCAAAGTAGGATTGCCTTCTGTGGCGGCATTTCGTAGGATCGGTCGAATTTCCCATGAAAGCATTCATGCACCCCCGATCTCACTTCGCCTCAGGGTGGTTATGCGTTCTGATTCTCCTGGCGGGATTGCATTCCACGAAAGCGTTCATCACTGATTGTGGCAAACCGATCATGCTTTCCGAGGTGAAGCTCAAAGATGCCACCCTGGAGGAGGCAGTGGCTTATGTGAAGCAGGCCGTGAAAAAACTCGGGGGCTTTGCCAATGGAAACATCAACGTGGTCATTCTGGGAGCCAGCGAGGAGCAGAAGAAAAAGAAGATAAGCCTCGATGTCTCTGAAATCTCGCTGCGCAGCGCCATGGAACACATCGGCCAGGCCGTGGGGCTGAAGGTCCGAGTGGAGTCCTACGCCATGGTTCTGACCTCGGCGGCGTACTCGGATAAGTTGAGTACCCGCACCTATCGCGTGCCACCCGATTTCATGTCGACTGGATCGGCCGCAAAATGAATTGTGAAATTGAAGTTCACACCGAGTTCATCGTCTGAGGCTTGATCTTTGGTCCAAAACCAGCGACCC
>JAPLUN010000703.1 GCA_026397715.1 Verrucomicrobiota bacterium | reverse complement strand
ATGCTGGAAAACTCCAGCCGCCAGGAAGTGGCTGCCATCATCCAGGAAGGTGGGGAAGATTCCACTTTACAGGTATCCCGGTAACGACTGCAGCGCCGAGGAAGAGCGGATCGCCGGGCTGAATGACCACCTGGCGGTCGGCCTAATGCTGCGTTTAGACATCGACATTTAAACCTCATCTCGAAGCAGCCCACAAGGAGCGGCTCGGAAAAATCTCCGAGATTTTCATTCCCGTGCGCCCCAAGGGCGAATCCACCGATGGCCCGGTGCATATTCTGCTTTCCACCAAAAATGACGCCATCGTGGCAGCACTGGAGGATCTCAACAAATCCTCCGGCAACATGAAGGAGGCGCTGAATGCCGCCTCCCGGCATGCAGACAAGCTCTTCATGCAGAAAGACGTCTCCGGCCTGATCCGCTTCGGCATTGATTCCGATGACAAGACACGGGACAAACTGGCCAAGCTGGACATGAAGCTGGCTCCGGATTTCGTGATCATGAACGACGGCGCCGCCCCCAGCCTTTTTGGCAGCATGTCCATGCTGGGCATTGGCGTGCTGATTGGGTTCTTCATGCTGCGAAAAGCAGGCAAGAGTGAACCGGCCGCCCCACCGCCACCAGCACCCAATTTACCACCACGGGTTTAAAGATGAGTAATGAATCTCCCATGACGAGGGCTCACGAGGCCGCGTGAAAATCCGCCCGCTGCACCGCCCGGCAGGCTTCACCAGCCTGGGCTTCCTCGGTTACATGGCCATCCTGGCCCTGCTGATCATCGGCGGCCAGGGTGTCTATGTGGCGCTGAAGAACCCAGACCCACTGGAGATCACGGTAGCCGACTACCTTGCCAAGAAGCCGAATGCTGAATGGATGACGCTAAAGGACGCGGAGATCTGTCTTGTGGAGGCAGCCTACAAGGCACGGCTGGGAAGAGTCGCAGAAGTTTTCATCCCGATACGGCCCATCGGAGAATCCAAGGAGGCACCGGTTCACATTCTCCTGTCCACGGAGGATCAAGCTGTTGCGGCTGCCTTGAAGGATTTGAGCCAGTCCAGCACCACGATGAAAAGGAAAGTCGCTGCCGCTTCACAGCAGGCGGACAAACTGTTCATGCGGCAGGACATCACCGGCCTGACCCGCTACGGCATCCTCTACGACCTTTTCATGCGGGCTCGGCTGGCTAAGCTGAACATGAATCTGGCTGAGGATTTTGTCATTTTGAATGACGGGGAAGCCCCCAACTTCACGGTGAATGTCTGCATGGTGGGAGCAGGTCTGCTGATCTGGTTTCTCATGCTGTGCAGTGCAATGAGTGACGCCCTCTGGCGATGGCGCAGGAGGAGGGCGTTCTACCGCCAACAAAGATCGCAACAGTGACGCAGCTTTCGGCAAGTGAGCCACCTGAGGTGGTTGATCAAAAGGAGACCATCTTGGCAAGAACGATGACGACATCCCCAGCACTCAATTGAGCGAAGGGTGACAAAACTCGAACCGAAGGCTCGGTCTGTTTACTTCCTGCAAATTTGACACCATGAAACGCCGCATCTTTGGGACGCCATACGGCGATGTTGTAGAAAGCAGGTTGCTGTAATCGGACCCGGTGCAGTGCCGCCTCAATGGTGACGCCAGGATCCAAAAAAGCAGTGCCCAGAGCACCACAGACCAAAACCCTCTTGTCGTCAGCATTTCGCCACGAAGTTGTAGCCATGTATTCCAGGTATCGACGGCTATATTCCTCGGGAGCCACCGGATCTATATCATGGTAGGGCGCGGAAGGCCCGATCTGAGCCTTGCGTGAATTCAAGCACGCCGTCAGCAACAGGGATGCGATGCCGAGACAAAACGCGGAACGCATACTCTTCTTCAGGCCGCCTGCTGCGCCGGTGTCTTCACCTGATCGAGCAGCTTGGTGATGATGTCGTCCACCTTCACCTGACCCGCTTCACCTTCGAAGTTCAGGATGATGCGGTGGCGCAGCGAGACGTGGGCGATGGCACGGATGTCCTCGGTGGAAACGGCGGTGGCCCCCTGAATGGCGGCCCAGACGCGAGCTCCGCGAATGAGGGCCTGCAGGCCACGCGGGCTGGCGCCGTAGGAGACGTAGCGCTTCACTTCAGGAAGCACATCGGGCTGCTCGGGATGGGTGCTCAAAATCAACCGCGAAGCGTAATGAGCCACCGGATCGGCCACGGGAATCTTAGAAAGCATCTGCTGAAGTTCGATGAGCTTCGGCCCGTCGGTCATTTTCGCGAGTTTCGGCTCGGTGAAGCCGGTGGTGCGACGGGAGATTTCGACGAGCGAATCGAGATCCGGGAACGGCACCTTGATCTTGAACATGAAACGGTCGAGCTGTGCTTCGGGCAGCGGGTAGGTGCCTTCCATCTCCATGGGGTTCTGCGTAGCCAGCACAAGAAAGGGTTCGGGCACCAGATGGCGCTCGCCGCCGGTGGTCACGCAACGCTCCTGCATCACTTCGAGGAGCGCGGCCTGCGTCTTGGGTGTGGCACGGTTGATTTCATCCACCAGCAGCAGGTTCTTGAACACCGGGCCTTTTTCATACCGCAGCGTGCGGTGGCCTTTCTCGTCTTCACCGACGATGTGTGTGCCAAGAATATCCGCCGGCATCAGGTCGGGCGTACACTGCACACGACCGGGCTCCAAGCCGACCACCTGCGACAGTGTGCGCACGAGGTAGGTTTTGCCAAGCCCTGGAACGCCTTCCAGCAGCACATGCCCGCCGGAGAAAATCGCGACCAGAACATCGCTGAGAAGTTCATCGTAGCCGACGATGGCTTTTTGCATCTCGGCCTTGAGGCTGGTGAACAGGGTGCGGAAGTCTGCGTGGTCGGGCATGGGGCGATTCTCGCCAGCGGTTCCCATTGCGCAAGGGTGGTTCGCGCGATGGGCGAAAAGATTGGCGTGCAGCCACGTCGGTCGATTCAGACAGGATAAACAAGATTAACAGAATGAGGCAGGATTAAGGCGCAGTGTTTCGAGATCGCGTCCTGAATGCGGCATGTTGAGCTGATGCTGCAAATTTTGTTAATCCTGCAATTCTGTTAATCCTGCCCAATTTCGACCTTGGATCCCAATGCTGACTCACGAGCTTTGGGATCAATCCATCTGGACGAGAATCTCGCGTGGCTTGGCGCCTTCACCGGGGCCGATGATGCCACGGTCTTCGAGAATGTCGATCATGCGGGCGGCTTTGCCGTAGCCGAGGCGCAAACGGCGCTGCAGCAGGCTGGTGCTGGCTTTCTTTTCCTGACGGATGACTTCCAGGCACTTTTCCAGGCATTCCTGCTCGTCGGAGCTGACGCCATCTTCATCCCCATCTTCATCATCGCCAAACTCACCGCTTTCGTCATCGACTTTGACATCGAAGACCGGCTTGCCCTGCGCGACGCAATGCTGCACCAGCGCGTGAATTTCATCATCGGTGACCAGCGCGCCCTGGCTGCGGATCGGCTGCGCACCGCCGGGCGGCACGTAGAGCATGTCCCCTTTGCCCACGAGATTTTCCGCGCCTTTGCGGTCGAGAATGACGCGGCTGTCCAGCGCGGAGGACACCTGGAAGGCAATGCGCGTCGGGATGTTCGCCTTGATGACGCCGGTGATGACGTCCGCACGCGGGGTCTGCGTGGCGACGATGAGGTGAATGCCGGCCGCACGCGCCATCTGCGTGATGCGGGCGATGGCCACTTCGATGTCCGCAGGCGCGGTCTGCATCAAATCCGCCAACTCGTCCACAATGACGACGATGTAGGGCATGGTGTCAGGAATGACGACCTCCTGCCTGCGCGGCGGGGGTGCCTGGGAGTCACCCAGCCAGGTGCCGCTGGCATCGCGCAATTCGTTGTCGCCATCCACGGTGCCGACTTCAGCGGTCTTCGGCGCTTCGTTTTCCTGCGCAGCCTCCTCGGCGAAAGCGGCGGAGACACGGTCGTCATCCACGCCAGCCTTGGTCTTGGCCTTCGTCTTAACGGCGGGAGCCGCTGCTTCTGCCGCAGCGGCAGCAGCATTGCGCGCGGCACGGGCAGCGTCGGCCTCGGCTTTGCGTTTGATATTGCGGTTGTTGAAGGCTTCGAAGTTACGGCAGCCTTCCTGTGCAAAGATCTGGTAGCGGTTTTCCATCTCCTTGACCACCCAGCGCAGGGCCAGCAGCGCTTTCTTGGGATCCGTCACCACCGGCAGCGCCAAATGCGGCAGCTCCTCGTAGTTCTGCATTTCCACGACCTTCGGGTCGATCATGATGAAGCGCAGCTCATCCGGCGCAAAACGGCAGATCAGGCTGGTGATGATGCTGTTGATGCACACGCTCTTACCACTGCCCGTGGCACCCGCGACGAGCAGATGCGGCATGGCTGCGAGATCGCCGATGATCGTCTTGCCATACACGTCCTTGCCCAGTGCGACGGGCAGCTTGGACTTGCCGTTGACGAACACATCGTCCTCCAGCAGTTCGCGCAGCGGCACGATGGTCTTCTCCGAATTGGCCAGCTCGATGCCCACGGTGTCTTTGCCGGGAATCGGCGCGAGGATGTTGATCCGCTCGGCGCGTGTGGCGCGGGCGATGTCCGCATCCAGATTGGCAATGCGGCTCACGCGCAGACCATCGACGGGACGCACTTCATAACGGGTGATGGCAGGGCCACGGGTGATGTCCCCTGGCTCCACGCTGATGCCGAAACTCGCCAGCGCTTTGACGATGGTTGCCTGGATGCCGAGCAGTTCGCTCTTGTCCGTGGGAGCGCGATTCGTTTCCTCCGGCCATTTGAGCAGCTCCATGGAGGGCAGCTTGTAGTCCTTGAAAAGCTTGGTGAGATTTCCCAGCGAGCCATGCGGTGCCTGCTCCATCTTCTGCGCACGTTTCTGTTCCCAGACTTCGGCCAGCTTCGGCTTGTCGCTGCGGTCTTCATGCGCACGAGAAACGGAGGAGTCGATGATCTTCGGCGGTGGCGGATCAAACTTGAGCGGCAGCTCCATGTTGGTGGCCGCAGCCGCAGGGGTGTCCCCGCGCAACTCTGTGCCCTTGTCCTTCTTCTTCCGCCGCAGGCCTTCCGGCACGGGCGTCACGGTGCCAGGAATGGTGTTCGCGGCTTCCTCGGCCAGTTTCTCCAGGATCTGGCGCTGAGCCTCGCGCTCCGCCTTCCAACGGGTCAGTTCTAGACGAATGTTTTGAATCACCGTCAACGGGTGCTGGCCGGTCACGAGGAAGAGTCCGCCCATGTAAATGGTGCCGAGAACCAAGGTGGCCCCCACCTTGCCAAGCAGATGCTTCAAGAAGGTGCCGCCGATGACATAGCCCAGCCCGCCCGAACCGCCCAGCGGGGTGAAATGATCCCGCTCACTGAGCAGGCTCTGCACTTCCAGCAGCGCGGCGCCACTGATGATCATGACGGCCACGCCGAGCCAGGCTGCGCGCGTGATCTTCATCTTGGAATGCAGTTTGCAAACGCCAAACCACGTCATGCTGAAGGGCAGCAGATAGGCCGAAAAGCCCATGAGCCAGAGCATATGCCCCGCCACCAGCGCACCAATACGACCGACAAAATTATGCGTCGTGTCCCCAGAGGATTCTGAAAGCGCGAGGAAGGACCAGGACGGCATATCGCGCGGATCATACGAGATCAGCGCCAGCAGCAGCATGGCCGCCAGCATCAGCAGCAGGATGCCGAAGACGTCATTCCATGGGCTTTCCTTCTCGTCCGTAGATCGGGCGCGAGGGGGGCGGGAGGCAGCAGCGGCACGACTCATGACAACAATCTGGTAATTGTGGCAGACGAAATTATTTAAGGCTACCGAAATATTTACCTTGCCTCACTTTTGTGAATCGGCTTCGATCCGTTCCGGGTTGCTGCTTGACCGCAAAAAATCCCGCGAACATCTTTGTCCGTTGCTACGTCACACCACAATCATGAAAAACACCCTCGCCCTCACCCTAGCCGCAGTGCTTGCCCTCGGCGTCTCCGTCACCTCCACCACCAGCGCCCAGGACGCCGGCAAAGTGGACTTTGAAAAGCAGATCCTCCCCATCCTGAAGGAAAGCTGCTTCAAGTGCCACGAGAAGGAGCATGAAGACGGCGGCAAGATCAAGAAGCCCAAAGGTGGCCTTCGCCTTGACAGCGCTGCAACCATCATCAAAGGCGGCAAAGAATATCCGAATGAAAACGTCGTGGCCGGCAAGCCTGAGGCCAGCTGGCTGGTGAAGACCATGGCCCTCCCTGATACCGACGACCTGGCCATGCCTCCTGAAGGCAAGGGCGACCGCGTCACCCCGGCCAACATTGACCTCATCAAGAAGTGGATCACCGAAGGTGCCAGCTTCGGAGCTTGGAAAGGCGTCGAATAATTTCTCAGTAACCACATCTCACCACGAAGGGCGGAGCCTAGGCTCCGCCTTTCTTTTTCCCATTCATGAACACACCTTTTCGCTTCACCACCTGCCGGGCTGGATCTGAAGCCACGCTCAAGCGCGACATCGCCAGCCACTTCGTCGGTGAACTCACGCCTGCGTTCATGAAGCCGCAGTTCATCACCTGGAAGGTGAAGCATCCAGGTTTCAGCCCACCTAAAAACCTCAGCCACTTTGCCCGTGTCAGCGGCATCTCCCTCGGTCTGTGCAAAACGCTGGCCGAACTGGTCGAGCACGCCCGCAGCCTCGGCAGCAAGCCCCTGCGCCTGCACGTCTTCCCGCGCATCACGGCGGAGGACGGCGTGGAAGCCGCCACCTGGCAGCGCATTGACACCCTCGCCACCGAGATCACCACCGCGCTTACTGAGGCAGGCATCGCCCTCGAAACGCAGCAACCCATCGCTCAAGGCGATCTGATTCTCGATGTCATCGTCGGCGAAACTCCGGAAGAACCTCTTTTCCTTGGCTGCCATGAGCACCAGCCCGGCATGCACCCGCAGCCCGGTGGCCTGCCCCGCATCGCCCTGCCGGAAGACGTGCCTTCACGCGCCTGGCTCAAGCTCGAACAAGCACTCGCCTGGCGTGGCTGGGATCAGCTTGATCTGAGTGGGCAGACCGCCCTCGACCTCGGCTGCGCTCCCGGCGGCGCCACCTATGCCCTGATTCAACGCGGCATGAACGTTCTCGGCATCGATACCGGTGAAATGGACCCGCGTGTGCTCGAACTCGCCAAAGCCAAGGGCGTCAGGTTCGACCACTGGCGCACTGCCGCAGGCCGGCTCAATCTCACCGCACTGCCACGAGAAGCCGCGCTGCTGCTGTGCGACATCAATCTCGCCCCACCTCTGGTCATTCCCGAGATTCAACGCATTCAGGACGCGGTGCAGGCCCGCCGGCTGATCCTCACGATCAAGCTCAACACTCCAGCCCTCGAAGACCGCGCCCACGAGTTTATCGACACGATTCGCGACTTCGCCCCCGCCCCCGTGTTTGCCACGCAGCTTGCGGGCAATCGCCGCGAAATTTGCATCTGCGCCGGCTGAAGTAGTGCGGGCAATCTTGCCCGCTGAGTCAGAGTCTACGGGCAGGATTGCCCGTGCTACTATGCCCGCAGCGGCACGACCTTGCGGTCCAGATCATGCGTGGCGTGAATGCGGCGCACTGTTCCGCTGCGTGAGCGCATCAGGATGGAATGAGTTTCAACTCGGTGCCCTACCAGACGGCAACCTGGCAGCAGAGGACTGTCGCTGATGCCCGTGGCGCAGAACAAGGCGCTCTCTCCCACGATGAGTTCATGCACGCGGAAGACCTGGTCCATCTCAGCAGCAGGCGTGTACGCCGCGACCTCGGCGCGGTGGGCTTCATCGTGAAACCACATGCGCAGCTGCATGTCGCCACCGAGGCATTTCAGCGCGGCAGCGGCCAAAATGCCTTCGGGTGAGCCGCCCATGCCCACGTAAAGATCGCAGTTGGACTCCGGCATTGATGGCGCGACAGCCGCAGCAATGTCGCCATCCGTCACCATTCTCAAGGCAGCGCCGGAGCGGCGGATCTGCTCGACGATGTCGTGGTGACGCGAACGATCCATGGTAGAAACGACGAGATCGCGTTCACGCTTTCCCAAGGCCTGGGCCACAAAAGTGATGACCTCCTGCAGCGGCATATCGAGGAAGCAGCGGTCTCCCCTGCCCTCCAGCGCCTTCTTCACCGCCGGCCCGTAGGCGATCTTGTGACTGTAAAAGCTCGGAATGCTTTTCATGGCACAGGGCGCGCCATCAGGAATCTGCGCCGCCGCAATGACGGAGATGCTGTTTGGCAGGCCTTTGGCGATGTTGCTGGTGCCATCAATGGGATCGAGGGCGATGTTGAAGCGAGGCGATCCATCGCGCCAGGTGCCAAGGTGTTCACCCACGAAAATACCGGGTGCATTGTCCTTGATCCCTTCGCCGATCACCACCTCGCCACGAATGTCGAGGATGTCGAAGACACCGTAGATCGCGCTGCAGGCGGCACCGTCCGCGAGCTCTTTTTCACCCCGGCCAAGCCAGTGAATGGCCTGCAAGGCGGCGTTTTCCGTGGCACGCACAAATTCAAATTCGAGGACGCGCTCCAAATCGTGAGCACTGCGCAGCGGTGGTAAAGACGTGGACATGGCTCAGCAATGTTGAATGACGAATGACAGAATGACGAACGAAAGAATCACAACTTTTTTGCCCTTTCCATCAACAAGCTTGGTGGAATCGCCTGTCAGCGCCACTCACGATTGATTCGCGCATCGCTTTGGATCCCTCCTACTTCTGGCAGGTCGGACAAAAAAACGTCGAGCGCTGCCCCTGAACAATGCGCTGGATCTCCGTTTTGCAGACGCGGCAGGGCTCACCAGCCCGATCATAGACGCGCAGGGTGAGCTTGAAGTAACCGGGCTCGCCGCTCTCGTTCAAAAAGTCCCGCAGCGTGGTGCCACCCATTTCGA
>JAPLUN010000123.1 GCA_026397715.1 Verrucomicrobiota bacterium | reverse complement strand
GCCAGTCGCGACGCCAGAGTTCACCGTGTCGATGCTCTGGCATCCGCGACTGGATGCGGACGCCGCTCATCGCTGGCTGCGCGATCAAGTGCGAGCGGTTTGCTCGGCCAAGCGCTGAAACCGCCCTCCGCAAAGCTCACTCGCAGCCGCCTTCGCAGACGATGCCCTGAATGGCATCTTGCTGGCGGGGGGCGAGCTGAACGTCACTGAAATCGAGATCATCATCGATGCCGGGAGGCACGATGAATGTCTGGGGCGGTGTAGGTTCCGTCTGCGGGGCTGATGTGGATGGTTCGTTGTTCATGGCAGGTGGGTTAAAAATCGTCGTCGTCACAGGGTTTCAGGTAGCTGCTGCTCATGCTGAGAGCAGTTGTCTCCTTCAGGTGCATGGGCTCAGGCAGCCAGGGCAGCGGGTTCTTGGTGTCTGGTGTGAGCATGGGCAGGCCGCAGCCTCTGAGGCGGCAATTCGCGGTATGGTCGATGAAGCGTTCATAGTCCTCGATCTTGAGGCCCAGGGCCTTCATGGGCAGGCCCTGGCGAATCAGGTCTTTTTCCAGCGTGGCCGCCTCCTGCATGATGCCGAGAAGTTCTTCGCGGAAGGCGGAGTCGTTGATCGCTGGATTTTCATCCAGCAGGTCCAGGAAGAGCAGGCGGAAGAACTCGGTGTAGTGGGCCTCGTCCCGCAGGAGGTTCGAGAGAATCTGGCGGAAGCCGGGAAACCGGTTATGAAGCTGAAGGCTCATGATGGAGCCAAACAAGCCAAAGAACTGAAGGCCCTTCATGCACTGACCGAACACAAAAAGACTGCGCGCCAGCAGTTTCAGATTTTCAATCCGTGTCAGGTCCACGCCACGCTGGAGGCCGCGGGTGTGCTTCGTGACAAAGGCCTCCTTCCGGGAGATCAAAGGCGATGTCAGACAAAGCGCCTCACACTCATGGATGATCACGCCGAGCGTGAACGCGGCGTGGACCAGAGCTTCGATGCGGATGTTGTCGTCATGCGTTTCTCGCCCGAGCACGAGTTTGAGTTCAGGTGCGGTCACCAGTGTGCGCACCACGTGCTGCAGTTCCGCTCCGGCCATTTTGCGTGACGTTGCCATCCAGCCGATGGCCAGTTGGAGGATCGAGCGCTCGCCTGCGCTCAGGTCGGCCGCATGCCATTGCTCGATGTCCGTCTGCATCTGAATGTCCGGACTCAGCGGCCCCCAGTGGTCGGCTTTCATCTCCTTGTAGAGTTCGTACGCCCAGGGGTATTTGAGCGGCAGCAGATTGAAGGTCATCGTCTCACGGCCGTTGACCACACGCTTGGCTGAAAACGCGAATTTCGCCTTCGCCTTGTCGAGCAGAAACACGCGGTTGCCGATCTGGCAGGTGGTTTTCTCCGAGGTGGCTCGGAGGGTCGGCTCGCCCTGATACGCAGTAGCAGCAGGGGCTGGATTCGCGGGCTCTGGAACTGACGATGCTGAATTCGTGGTGGCTGGCCACATCTGTTTCAGTTCTGCATAGCTCTCGCGTTCAGCCGCTCCATCAGACGGGAAGATCTCCGAGATAAAGCCGGCGACTTTTTGGTAGTCGGTCACTTTCCCTTCAAAGAAGTTCTGCTCCTTGCGCATGAAGATCACTTCATCCAGCCAGGGCAGCGGGTCTTGAATGCCGGGATGGAGCTCGGGCAGACCGCAACCGCGCAGGCGGCGGTCGGCGATGAAATCAGTGTAGCGCTCAAACTCCGCCATTGTCAGGCCCACCGCATTGACCGGCAGACAGTCGCGGATGAACTCCTTTTCCAGCGCCACGCCCTCTCGCATGATCTGCACCAGCTCATCCCGGAAGGCGGCGGTGCAGATCTCCGGATTCTCCCGCAGCAGGTCCAGGAACAGATGGCGGAAGACCTCGATGTGGTTCGACTCATCCCGCAGCGTGTAGCGGAACATCTGGCCGATGCCTGGAAACTTGCCCTGACGATACAGGCTGAGGATCATGCCAAAGAGCCCGTAGAACTGCGTGCCCTCCATGCACTGACCAAACACAAACATGTTTTTGGCCAGCAACTGCATTCCCGCGATGGAGGTGAGATCGAGGTCGCTGCGCAGATTGTTCGAATGCCGCGTCACGAACTCGTTCTTTTTCACGATCGAAGGGATCTGCTCAAACATCGCCTCGCACTCATGGGGATCGATGCCCAGCGAGGAAATCATGTACAGCAGGCTGTCGGCGTGAATATTCTCCTCATGCGCATGGCGGCCCAGCACGAGTTTCAATTCGGGCGCTGAAACAAGATCCCGCACCACATGCTGGATGTTGTCCCCGACGATCCCCTCGGCCGCGCTGAAATAGCCGATGCCCATCATGATAATCCAGCGCTCGTTGGGGGTGATCTGCTCGGAGCGCCACTGCTCCACGTCCCGCTGCATCTGGATGTCCTCCGGCTCCCAATGGTTGGCCATCATCGCGGCGTACTTTTCATACGCCCATTCATACTTCACCGGAAACAGGTCAAAGCCCGCGTAGGGGGTGCCATTGATCACGCGTTTGGCAGCCAGCGCCTCTTCGGCCTTCTGCTGCGTGAGGGTGAAATCGTGCTTTCTGACAGGGTAAATTTTGTCCATGGAGGCTTTAGGGAAGGAAAACGAACGACATACAATATATGGTATGTGAATAAATATATTGTCAATATGTGGTGTTTTATTGTTGTGAATAAGCATGGCAGAGCCTGCTGCCACCACAGCCGACTCGCTGATAATCAGCGCTTTCCAATGATCCCGGACCGAAGGCCTGGAGTGTCTAGCTCTTCCTCACCAGTCGCGCCACCAGCGCCGTCCAGCCCGTCTGATGCGAGGCCCCGCAGCCTCGACCTGTGTCGGCATGAAAATACTCATGGAAGAGAAGCAGGTCCTTCCAGGCAGGATCGCCAGCATAGCGGGCATCGCCATTGTGGCAGGGGCGGTGGCCAGTGGCGTCGGGTTCAAAGAGGCGGCACAAACGCCGCGAGATCTCGTTGGCCGCACCTTGCAGCGTCACCCGTTTGCCGCTGCCGGTCGGCAGTTCCACGGTGAAGTCGCTGCCATAGAAATGATGGTAACGTTCCAGCGCCTCAACGATCAGATAAGCGATGGGAAACCACACAGGACCGCGCCAGTTGGAGTTGCCGCCAAACATGTGACTGTCGCTTTCTCCGGGCACATAGCTCACAGTCAGGTCGCCACCGGTGAGATGCAGCCTGTAGGGATGCCCTTCATGATATTTGGAAAGCGAGCGAATGCCGAAAGGTGACAGAAACTCCTTCTCATCCAGCAGGTAGCCAAGCAGCCGCTCTAGGCGCTCACGCGAAGGAATGGCCAGCAGCCGATGCCCATGCGTGCCGCCCTTCACACAATAGCTCACATGATGAGCGAGATCCGCACGATGCTGCAGAAACCAGTCCATGCGCTTCTTGAATCCCGGCAGCTTGGCGATGCGCCCTTCATCCAGCAGCTCCACCGCGATGAGCGGCAGCAGGCCCACCAGCGAGCGGGTTCGTAGTGCCAGCGGTGGCTGGCCTTCAGCATGCAGTTCATCATAATAAAAGCCGTCCTCTTCATCCCACAGCCCCTCGTCGCCGACCGTATTGATGGCATCGACGATCTGGACAAAATGCTCGAAGAACTTGGACGCCATGTCCTCGTACGCCGTGTTCACCGTGCCGTCGGGCCGCTGCGCGAGTTCCAGCGCCATGTTCAGCATGGTCAGCGCATAGAAGGCCATCCACGCCGTGCCGTCCGCCTGCTCCAGCCGTTGGCCATCAGGCAGCGGCTGCGAGCGATCAAAGATTCCGATGTTGTCCAGGCCGAGAAAGCCACCCGCAAAAAGGTTATGCCCTTCGCTGTCCTTGCGGTTCACCCACCAGGTGAAGTTGAGCAGCAGCTTCTGAAAACAGCGCTCCAAAAACTCGCGGTCACGCTCTCCAGCAGGCGCGGCGATTTTATACACACGCCAGCAAGCCCACGCATGCACCGGCGGATTCACATCGCTGAACTTCCACTCGTAGGCCGGGATCTGGCCGTTCGGGTGCATGTACCATTCACGCAGAAACAGCAGCAGCTGCTCCTTGGCAAAGTCCGGGTCCAGTTCCGCAAACGGCAGCATGTGAAAGGCGGCGTCCCATGCGGCGAACCACGGATACTCCCACTTGTCCGGCATGGACAGCACATCACGCGCATACAGATGCTGCCAGTGATGGTTGCGCCCAGACAGCCGTTCCTCGGGTGGCGGCGGAAACGCCGGATCTCCCTGCAGCCACTCCGGCACCACGTAATAATAAAATTGCTTCGACCACAGCAGCCCGGCCAGCGCCTGTCGCTGGATCTGCGCCTGCACCGGATTCAAAGCGATGATCGTCTGGTAAAAAGCATCCGCCTCCAGAATGCGCTGCGCAAAGACAGCATCAAACTCTGTGGCCGGTGTCATCGCTCGTTCACACAGACGCAGCTGCAGCGTCACACTTCCACCCGCAGGAATGTTCAGCCGATACAATGCGGCCGCCTTCGTGCCGGTTTGCGCCGGATTCACCGCGTCACTTTCGCCATCGACCACATAACGATGAAACGCATCCTTGGTGTAAGGGGATGCATTGGGCGAATCGAACAGCAGCTTTTGATTCGTCTAGTTCTCCGTGAAGAGCCACTGCGGCTGCACACCGTC
>JAPLUN010000544.1 GCA_026397715.1 Verrucomicrobiota bacterium | reverse complement strand
CAGGGCTATATTACGCAGCCCCTTTGGGGCTGAAGAAAAGTGCTGGCGGAAGTCAGGAGTGGGCATGATTCCGAGTGGTTCTGGCGGCGTTCGAGCCCTTACAAGAAAAGGGGGATCATTGCTGATCCCCCTTCGGTGAGTGTTGAATTGAAGGGATCAGGACGATCCCTGTGCTGGTCACGCCGGCACGCCGGTCAACCCTGGGGCCATACCGCCGTCGTCTTCGTCTTCACGTTTCACAGGACGTGAGTCGGGAGCCTTGGGAAGAGGGGGCGGGGGTGGTGGCTTGCTCTTGTTTTCCGGGGGATTGAGGAGGCGGCCGTGAGCCATGATTTCCTTGATGTGAGTGCCGTCGAGGGTTTCGTACTCGAGCAATGCGTGGGCGAGGACATCGAGCTTGTCCTTGTGCTGGAGGAGGACCTCCTTGGCTGTGGCATAGGCTTCGTCGATGAGGCGCTTCACTTCCTCGTCAATCTTCTGCGCGGTGTCCTCGCTGTAATTGCTGCTGCCACGACCCATGAAGGCGTTGCTTTCGTTTTCGCCGTATTCGATCATGCCGAGCTTGGTGCTCATGCCCCAGGAGCAGATCATGCTGCGGGCGATGCGTGAGGCCATGCGGATGTCTCCACTGGCTCCGCTGGTGACATCGCCAAACTGGATTTCTTCGGCCACACGACCGCCCATGGTGACGATGAGATTGGAGATGAGCTCGCTCTTGCGGTGGGTGAACTTGTCTTCTTCCGGCAGCATCATGGTGACGCCGAGGGAGGGGCCGCGAGGGATGATGGTGACCTTGTGGAGAGGGTCGGTGTGTTCCAGCACCTCGTTGAGGATGGCGTGGCCGGCCTCATGGTAGGCGGTGTTTTCCTTTTCCTTCTCAGTGAGGGCCATGCTGCGACGTTCACGGCCCCAGCGCACCTTGTCACGGGCTTCTTCGAGCTCGGGATTGGTGATGGACTTCATGTTTCTGCGAGCGGCGAGCAGGGCGGCTTCGTTGAGCAGGTTGGCCAGTTCGGCACCGGAGAATCCTGGTGTGCCACGGGCGATCTTGGAAAGGTCGGCGCTGTCGGCCAGCTTCACCTTCTTGGCGTGAACGCGGAGGATTTCCTCGCGGCCCTTCACATCGGGAAGATTGACGGTGACCTGGCGGTCGAAACGGCCGGGGCGAAGCAGGGCGGGATCGAGCACATCGGCGCGGTTGGTGGCGGCGATGATGATGATGCCTTCCTGGGTGTCAAAGCCGTCCATTTCGACAAGCAATGCATTGAGGGTCTGCTCACGTTCGTCGTGACCACCGCCCATGCCGTGACCGCGATGACGGCCCACGGCGTCGATTTCGTCGATGAAGATGAGGCATGGGGCGTTCTTTTTGCCCTGCTCAAACATATCACGCACACGGCTGGCACCGACACCGACGAACATTTCGACGAAGTCAGAGCCGCTGATGCTGAAGAAGGGAACGTCTGCCTCGCCCGCGATGGCCTTGGCCAGGAGAGTCTTGCCGGTGCCGGGAGGGCCGGTCATGAGGACGCCTTTGGGGATTTTGCCGCCGAGGCGCTGGAACTTCTTCGGGTCCTTGAGGAACTCGACGATTTCCTGCACTTCTTCCTTGGCTTCCTCAACGCCGGCCACGTCCTTGAAGGTGACCTTGTTGCGGTCCTGGGCGAGCATCTTGGCCTTGCTCTTGCCAAAGCTCATGGCACCACGGCCTGCGCTGCGAAGCTGCTGGCGCACGAGGAAGTAGAAGAAGGCGAGGATGACCAGCAGGGGCAGAAGGAAGCCGATGAGGGAGGACCACATCTCGTTGTCATAGACAGGGATGAGTACGAGCTTGTGAGCGTCGAGCAGCTTGTGGAGCTCCTCTTTTTGGAACTCGATGTTCACGGCCACACTGAAAGCCTTCGAGTCCGCTTTGGCGGCTTCGAGGGCGGGTTTCTCAGTGATTTCCTTGGCAGGCTCAGCAGGAACAGGTTTGATCACGCCGGGCGCTGCAGGCTCGGTGCTGACTGCTGCGACCGCAGGCGGCGTGACGCTGGCAGGCAATGGGAAATAGCTGCCCTCAATGGTTTGCTTTGAGGTGGCGTCGGAATTGATGAGGGACAGCGGCTTGTTGGGGTCGATGCGGTCAGCTTCAACGTGCTTTTTGAATTCTGCGTAGTCGAATACCTTGCGGCTTCCGGCCAGTCCCTTGTTCATCATGAAGCCCGAGATCAGCAGGGTGATCGCGAGTGCGAAGAGCATGAAACCACGCCAGTTGAACTGCGGATCTTGGTTGCGACGGTTGGGGCCGTCGGGGCGATTGTTGAAGGGGTCGTCGGACATGTGCGGGGGTTGTTACAGCTAAGTAACGCGAGTCCGACCATACACGCCGGTAATTTTTTTGCAAAATGCGATTCGCTGGCGCCAAGTCCACCCCTTTGGGGGGGTAAAGCCGGGAACTAACGCCCAATAGGGATGCGTTTGAACTCGCGTGTGAGGCTTGTCAGCGAATCCTCGACACCCATGCGCTCCAGGCTGCTGGCACCTACGAAACCGTCTGCCGAGGTCTTGCTGAGGATGAATTCCACATCCTTAGGCGTGTTGATCGGGCCACCGTGGGTGAGGGTGAAGACGTTTGGATTCACGCTCTTGGCAGCGTCAATGATGTCCTGAGTGACTTTGACGGTGTGATCCCAGCTGACCACGGCATTGGTGACGCCGATGCTGCCGCCGACAGTTGTGCCGACGTGCGCGATGATGGCGTCTGCGCCGTTCTTGGCCATTTTGATGGCTTCCTCAGGGGTCGCGACATAAACGATGCTGAACATGTCCATGCGAGTTGCGAGGCCGACCATTTCGAATTCTTTCTCCACGCTCATGCCCGTTTCTTCGAGGACGCCACGGAAATGACCGTCGACGATGGTGTGGGTGGGGAAGTTATTTACGCCGGAGAAGCCCATCTCCTTGACGCGGCCTAGCCAGTGCCACATGCGGCGGCGGGGATCGGTGGCGTGCACGCCGCAGACGACGGGGATCTCTTTGACGACGGGCAGGACTTCGTACTCGCCGATCTCCATGGCGATGGCATTGGCATCTCCATAGGCCATGAGGCCGCAGGTGCTGCCGTGGCCCATCATGCGGAAGCGGCCGCTGTTGTAGATGATGATCAAATCGGCCCCGCCTTTTTCGATGAACTTTGCGCTGATGCCCGTGCCTGCGCCCGCGGCGATGATCGGCTCACCCTTGGCGCGGGTGGCTTTGAGGCGGTCCACGACTTCTTGCTTCGTGTAGGGGTTTCCGATTCCGGTCCAGGGATTGGGCATGACTTGATGTGGTTGACGGTGGTTTGCGATAGTTGACGGTGGATGACAGTGGTTTGCAACCATCGTCAACTACGGTCAACAATTGTAAACAACCGTAAACTCCGCCCTATGCACGCCCGCGCCGCCATCCAAGAGCTATCCGAAACGCACACCCACGGGCCTGACACGGAGTACCGGATGGTGAGAGGATCGGAGCGGGACACGCGTGTCTGGCTGCGCAGTGCGCCGCTGTGCACCACGCTGGCGACGCACCGGATCGCGCATGCAGGGGTGATGACGGCACGCGCTCCCTACCGCATCGTGCGGATGCACCAGGGCGGCCTGTATTTCCTGGCCTGCCTGGAAGGAGAGGGGCGTGTGCTGGTGGATGGTGTGTGGAAGAAATGCACCGCAGGCATGGCTGTGGCGCTGCCGCCTTTCATGGTGAACGCCTTTCATGCCGTGCCGGGCAAGATCTGGCGCTGCTGCTGGGTGCGCTATGAGCAGCAGCCGGAGCAGACGCCGATCCTCAGCAGCAGCTCGCCGCTGATGGCCCCCTTTGCCGGTGCGGCGTTGTGGAATGCCATTGAGGGACTCGTTGAGGAAGCTGGAAACGCAGCCCAGCCCGCCGCGATGTTTCACTGGGTGGAACTGGTGCAGCATTACATTGAACGCTTTGCACAGCCCTGGCAGGTGGATGACCGGCTGCACCGGATCTGGGAAAAGGTCTCTGCCAACGTGGGCTATGACTGGACGCTGGATGAGCTGGCGCATCAGGCGCATGTGAGCGCCGAGCACCTGCGCCGGCTGTGCCGGAAGGCGCTGGGGCGTACGCCGATGCATCACGTGACGTGGCTGAGGATGCGCAAGGCGGCAGAGCTGCTGAGCACGACGAATTTGAAGATCGAGACGATCTCGCACGAGGTGGGGTATCAGAACCCGTTTGTCTTTAGCAACACGTTCAAGAAGTGGATCGGGTGGCGGCCGAGTGAGCACCGGAGCCGGATGGATGGGTGAGGGATCCGCTGACGATTGGCGCTGGGGATTGAGGACCCTTTTTTGACAGGATTAACGGGATTTCAGGATTGGACAGGATTAACGCGGTCTGGGTTTTAGGGCGGCGGCTCGCGGAGGTGCTATGACTTAGCGAAGGCGCTGGGATCGACGGGCAGGAGTGCCCATCGTACTTCAGAGGAATCAATCGTCTCCGTCTTCGCGGGAGATGCCGGCGTAGAGTTCTGGGAAGCGGCGTTCGAGGGATTTGGGGGTGATGTAGCCGATGAGCTGGGCTTCGTTCCAGTCGGCGAGGCCCCAGAACTCGTGGGGGAAGGCCATGATGATGGCGGTGCAGGTGGGGACCTTGGGGATGTTGGCGCGGGCGAGGATGTGCTCGGCGAAGTCGTGGAGGCCGGGGTTGTGGCCGAAGATCATGGTGTGATTCCAGCTTTCTTCAAAGCCGCGCATGACGTCGAGAATGCGGTCGGCATCGGCGAGGTAGAGGCGGGATTCCAGCAGCAGGCTTTCCACGGGCATGGCAAAGGTCTCGCGCATGATCTGCGCGGTGCTCAGGGCGCGCAGGGCGGTGCTGGTGACCAGCCTGTCAGGCAACGGAAGCAGGGGAGGGGAATCGGCGCCGCCGAAGTAAGTGCGGTGTAAAAATGTGGCGACTGCCGGGGCGGCCCGCTGCCCACGCTCATTGAGCGGGCGATCATGATCTGCGAGTCCAGGCTGTCCCCAGCTGGATTTGGCATGACGCACGATGGTGAGGTATTTCATGAATTAAGAGCGAGGGGCGGGGCGGAGGAAGACCCCGGGCATACATGGTCCGGGTTTTTTGTCATTCGCACTTACTCATTCGTCATTTGCCGCAGCGCAAACACAGAAGTTCGCCAGACCTGATTACGCGGCCACTTTTTCGAGTTTAATCGGGTAGGTTTGGAAGGCATTCCACTGGCAGACGATGAGATCACCGTTGTCGAGAACGCAGACATCGTGCCCATGATCGAAAATCCGTTCGGCCTGCATGAGGGGCTTGAGTTTGCCCTCCTCATACACGGGCTCGGTGCCACCGGGAGCGCTGACGACTTTGCCTGCGGCATCGAGGATGACGGTGAAGCCGCTGGGGTTTTGCGGGAGCTTGTTGATCTCGGGGGTCTTGGACCAGCAGACGCCGGCGTAGAGCTCCTGTCCGGCAATCACGGGGCGACAAACCATGGCACCGGGGACGGCGAGAGTTTCGAGGTATTTGCCGTCGAGGGTGAAACGGCGGAAACAGTTGTCCACGCGTGAGGTCACGATGACGGTGGCTTTGTCAGCGCCCTGACGGGTGTCGATGGCGATGCCGTGGGCGTTGTTAAGGCGTTGTTCGGCGGGGACGCCGTCCTTGCCGCCGAAGCGCTGGATGAACTTGCCGCGTGCATCGTAACGCAGCACAAACTGGGAACCGTAGCCGTCCGCGACGTAGATGTCGCCATTGGGGGCGATGGCGGTTTCGGTGGGATTGAAGACCATGTCGGGCTCATAGGCGCCGACGCTCATGGGGTGGCTGATGGAAAAGATTTCTTTGCCGCCGAGATCGATCTTGGTGATGCGGCCGGTTTGACGGTAACCGCCGCTGCCGGACTTCCACAGGCCGCTGTCGGTGACGAAGAGGAACTCCTCGCCGTTTTCATTCGAAAGGGTCAGGCCATGGCCACCGGGCCACACGCTGCCCCAGGAGTCGAGGATGGTGCCGTCGGATTTGAAGACGAGCATCTGATTGTCCCAGTGGTCGCCGATCATGAAGAGGCGGCCGTCTTTGACCTGCACCATCTCGTGGCAGTTGAGGATGGGGTGATGACGGCCCTGGCCTGCGGGCACCCATTCCTTGTTCACTTTGTAGCGATGACTGCCGTGGCCGATGACGACGTCCTTCTTGGGATCGGGTGCGGCGCGCAGGGTTTCAGTGAAACTGGCGGCGGCGGCGGTGGCGAGACCGGAGAGGAAATGGCGGCGTGTTTTCATGCGGAGCGGAAATATTCACTCAAGCACGCATGGGCCCTGGCTCAATGACGTTTCATCATCGTGGCGACGCGATGCACCACCTGCGTGAGTTCACCGGCTTCGTAGGGCTTGGGCAGGACGCCGACAAAGCCGCGTTCAAGGAAGACCATCTGCACTTCTTCAGTCACGCTGCCGCTGGTGCAGACGATGCGAGCCTCAGGATCAAGATGCAGAATCTCGGCGGCGGTTTCGGTGCCGTTCATGCCGCCGCGCAGAGTGAGGTCCATGAGCACCACATCGGGCGGGGTGCCGGTGCGGAAAAGGCTGGAGTAAATGCGCACGGCGTCCTGGCCGTTGTCACACTGCACGACTTCATAGCCGCAGCGGGTGAGGATCATGTGGGCGACTTTGCGGAGGTCGTCCTCGTCATCGACAATGAGCACGGTGCCTTTGCCATGTTTCAGTGGAACGGGGGCCGAGTCCGCAGGCGTGAGAGGGCGTGTGCCACCGGAACCTGCGGCAGCAGGCAGAAAAACGCTGAACTCGGTGCCGATGTTCGGGGTGGAGGTGACGCGAATGTCTCCGCCCATTTCATCCACGAAACGTTTGCAGGTGGTGAGGCCGATGCCGTTGCCGTCGGGCTTGGTGGTGAAGGACTCGCGGAAGAGGCGGTCGAGATTTTCCTTGGCGATGCCGCAGCCGCGATCGCGCACGATGATGTGGACATGCTTGCCGGGCTTGAGTTTGCCGTCTCCTGCGGGACCCACCAGATGGTTAGCGGCCTGCACATCCATGTAGCCGCCGCGAGGCATGGCCTGGATGCCGTTCATGACGAGATTTTGCAGCACCTGGCTGAGCTTGACGGGATCGGCAATGGCCTGGCGCAGGTTCTCATCGCTGCGGACGCAGACATGCACGTTGGAGCCCGCACCGGCGAATTCCACGGTATCGCGCATCAGGGAAACGATGTCGGTGGGTTCCAGCTTGCGGGGGGAGGACTTGGAGGCGGTGACGACCTGTGAGGTGAACTGTTTGGCGCGCTTCAGGCCGGCGAACACGAGCTGCAGTTCCTGCGCCAGGGCCGGATGCTCCTGCACCTGCTGAATGAGTGCCGACAGACGCACGGTGACGGGGCCGAGCAGATTGTTCACATCATGCGCGATGCCCTGGGCGAGCGCGGCGAGGTTTTCTTTACGCAGCTGCGCAGACTGCGCGTCCAGATCGTCGGCGGCGGGCTTGGGCTCGGTCTTGGTGCTGGCTGCGGAAGCAGCGGCCTGAGCAGGGCTGATGAGAATGGTGAAGTTCAGCAGCTTGCGCATGCTGTTGAACACGGCACGCACGCGCCACTTGCTGGGCACCGGGGTCTGCGTGCGCAGGCTCTGCAGCTGGCATTCACACTCATGGCAGCCACCTTGTTCCACGGCGAGGCGGAGGCTTTGCTGGATCGTCGCAGCGTCTTTGATGTCCGCGACGAGATCATTGAGGCCCAGGCCGCGGAGTCCTGCTTCAGGATCGGCGCCAGCCAGCATGGCGGCGGCGGCATTGCTGAAAAGGACCTTTTGGCCGCTTTTGACATCACTGGCTTCACTTTCCACGATCACAACGCCATCGGCGACCTGATCGAGAGCGACGCGGAGGTAATAATTGGCCACCTTGAGATGCTCCAGCCCCTGCTCCAGTTCAGCGATTGCTGCTGGTGTTGCGGAGGAAGTGGAGAGGGAGGAAGTCATGAATTATCCGCGTGATTCCGACTCATTTAGCAATCTTAGATAATTAAGACAACTTTAATTTTTGATATTCTAGATATTTCTGACTCCCATATTTGAGAGCAAACGTAGGCAGGAAATTTGATGAGAGTGCATGAGAAGGTGAAAAACACCTTGCCGAACCGGGCTTCTCCTTTACCATCGCCGCCCCTATGTCCAAAAATGCCGGTATCGCCAAGACGAGGAAAGCTTACGCCAAGCGGTTCAAAATAACTGCCACGGGTAAGGTGCTGCGCCGTAAACAAGGCAAGCGCCATATTCTGCAGAATAAGAGCCGCAAGCGTAAACGTAACCTCGGTAAAGTCGCCCTCGTGGCGGAAGTGGATGTCAAAGCAATCAAGGCGAACATGCCGTTCTCCCATCGCTAAGACGACCACGGTCTCTCAATAGAGACCACGATGAACTTGCCTGGCTTCCTTTGGGAGGCCTTCGACCAGGTGAGGCAAGCCATCGCTACCCAAACAACAGCCTGATCATAGAGAAAGATACATGTCAAGAGCCACCAACTCCCCCGCCAGCCGGAAGCGCCGTAAGCGCGTGCTGGCAAAAGCCAAAGGTTACCGCGGCTTCCGTTCCACGCATTTCCGCTATGCGAAGGACGCCGTCCGTAAAGCCGAAACCTACGCAACTCGTGACCGCAAGGCCAAGAAGCGCAGCTTCCGCAACCTGTGGGTGCAGCGCATCAACGCCGCCACCCGTCCTCTCGGCTTGAGCTATTCCCGTTTCATGGAAGGCCTCAAGTTCGCTGGTATCGATCTTGACCGCAAAGTCCTCGCGGACCTCGCCGTCAAAGACATCGCCGCCATCGAAGCTCTCGTTCAGCAGGCCAAGGCCGCGCTGGAAAAGAAGGCCGCCGAAGCGCCGAAGGAAACCGCAGCAGCGTAAGCTCCAACGGAACCAACAAGATTCTCAACAGCCGGGGCGCAAGCTCCGGCTGTTTTGTTGTGCCCGCGCCACGCCGGGCAAGGGGGGATCCGTGAATGGTTTGATTTTTTGAACTTTTGGGCGAACTGTCGGTCATTAATCAATGCACGGCTTCTCCCCAGCACCAGTGCTTGAAGAAGACGTGGCTTTCTGCACGTCGTTCCTCCATCCCCCTGCGTATCACGAGATGCGCGTTCACGCTCTCATCGAGCCAGCCTGCTGATCCATCATGTCCGCACCTTACTCCCGTCGTAGCATTCTGCGCCAGCTCACTGTTCTGGCTGCAGTCGGTGCTGCATCGCCCGCATTCGCGCGTGAGCGCAAGCAGAAGCTGCTGGTTGAGAGGGTGGAAATTTTGGTGCCGGGACTGCCGCCGGCGATGGATGGCTTTCGCATCGCCCAGTTGAGTGATCTGCATCTGGAGCCCTTTACCACGGAGGAGGATATTTTGCACAGTGTGGAGGTCTGCAATTCCTTGCTGCCAGACATGGTGGCATTGACCGGTGATTTTGTGACACACACGGCGCGCCCGGCGCCGAAGGTGGCGGAAATTCTCTCCCAGCTCAAAGCGCCCTACGGCGTTTATGCCAGCCTGGGCAATCACGATTTCGCCAGTGGTGCCCCTGAGGTCATCCGGGCACTCACGGAGCGCAATATTCCCGTGCTGCGCAATGAGATTCGGCGCATCCGCACGGACAATGGAACGCTGGTTCTAGGCGGTTTTGACTCCATGTATGTGAACCGGCCGGACGTACGCAAGACGTTGCAGGACTGGAAGCAGAGCCAGCCGCTGGTGCTGATGATGCACGAGCCGGACGCCGCTGACACGATCGCCGCCGCCGGTGTGAAGGCGCTGCAAATTTCCGGGCACACGCATGGCGGACAGCTCGTCTTTCGTGGCAAGGCTCCCATGTCCCTGCGTCGCGCCAAATTTGGCAAAAAGTATCTTGCCGGACATTACAAGGTGGAGGGCCTGCAAATGTATGTGAACCGTGGCATCGGCTGCGTGGGGGTGCCTCTGCGCATAGGTGCCCCACCGGAGGTGACGGTGCTGACCCTGCGCAGTCCGGAGCTGCTGCGGGCGTGAGCGCGTGATTTGCAAGAGCAGGCCGGGTGGTTCCAACAGTTGCATGCGGGCCATGTCGCAGCTAAGTGGCCGGTTCCATGCTTTCCGAACTCGACTCTCTCAAAACCGCAGCCCTTGCCGCCCTTGAAGCTGCGCAGGATGAATCCGCCCTCGAAGCTGTGCGTGTGAACTTTCTGGGCAAGAAAGGCAGTGTCACCGCTCTCAGCCAGGGCATGAAGGATGTGCCGGTGGAGCAGAAGAAGGAAGTGGGCGCCAAGCTCAACGAAGTGCGCACCGCCATCACGGAAGGCATCGACACAAAGAAGCTCGCGCTGCAGGCCGCGCAGGATGCGAAGGCCGTGGAAGGCATCGACATCACGCTGCCGGGGCGTCCTGGAGCAGGCGTTGGCGCGCTGCATCCGCTCACGCAGATTCGTGATCTGGCCATCCGCACGCTGCGTCGCATGGGATTCGCCTTGGCTGAAGGGCCGGAGATTGAAACCGAGTGGCATTGCTTTGATGCGTTGAACACGCCTGCCGACCATCCGGCACGCAACGAGAAGGACACGTTCTATCTTCCTGATGGCCGCCTGCTGCGCACGCATACGTCCAGTGTGCAGGTCCGCACCATGGAGGCTGCCAAAACGCTGCCGATCCGCATCATTGCACCGGGCGCGGCTTATCGCCGGGATGAAATCGACGCCACACACCTGAGTGTCTTCAACCAGCTGGAAGGTCTTTATGTGAATCATGACGTCAGCCTAGGCGACCTCAAGGGCACGCTGGAATACTTTTTCCGCGAGATCTTCGGTGTTGGTACGGCTGTGCGTTTCCGTCCGCACTTCTTCCCGTTCACGGAGCCGAGCTTTGAAATTGATGTGAAGCTAGAAGCGAAGGGCAAGGATGCGCGGTGGATTGAAATCGCGGGCTGCGGCATGGTTGATCCGGCAGTGTTCGCTGAGATCAACAAGGCGCGTGGCGACAACCTTTTCGATCCGGAGACCACCACGGGCTTTGCCTTTGGTCTTGGGCTCGACCGCCTGGCCATGATCATGCATGGCATCACGGACATCCGGCATCTCATTGAAAATGATGTGCGGTTTCTGCAGCAGTTTGCGGCGTGATTTTCTGCGGCTCTTTTTGATCCTTCCTTTTCCCTTTTTCCTGTCATGCAAGTTTCCCTCTCCTGGCTCAGCACTCATCTTGACCTGAGTTCCTACACCGTCCCGCAGCTTTCTGATCTTCTCACCTTCGCGGGTGTGGAAGTCGAAGGCATTGAAGAACGCGGGGTCGCGACCGACAAGGTCGTCGTGGCGCAGATTCAGTCTTTTGAGCAGCATCCGAATGCTGACAAGCTCAGCGTGTGTCAGGTGGATGACGGCAGTGGTGCGCTGCGTCAGATCGTCTGCGGTGCGAAGAATTTCAAAGCAGGGGACAAGGTGCCTCTCGCTCTGCCGGGGGCTGTTTTGCCCGGCGGATTCGCCATCAAGGAAGGCAAGCTGCGCGGGGTCGACTCTTTGGGCATGCTGTGCAGCGGCAAGGAACTCGGCATTGGCGAGGACACGGGCGGACTGCTCATCATGGCGGCTGACTCACCGGTCGGCACGCCTTTCAACAAGCTCAATCCTGCCGACGTGCTGTTCGATCTGGAGATCACGCCGAACCGCCCTGATCTTCTCAGCCATCTGGGGCTTGCCCGCGAACTGGCTGCACTCACCGGCCTGCCTCTGAAAGGCGAACGTCATCACGCCAGCACGAGCACGAAAGCGAAGGCTGCTGCTGAAGAGCAAATCGTGATCAAGGCTGCGGAAGCCTGCCCGCTTTACACCGCGCGCATCATCAAGGGGGTCAAAGTCGGCCCAAGTCCGGAGTGGCTGCGTCGGCGTCTTGAGAGCATCGGTCTGCGTCCGATCAACAGCATCGTGGACATAACGAACTACGTCATGATGGAGATGGGGCAGTCGTTGCACTGCTTCGATCTGAACAAGCTCAAGGGGGGCATCGTTGTCCGCATGGCTGCCGAAGGTGAGAAGTTCCTCGCGCTTGATGGGCAGACGTACGATTTGCTGGCTGACGACCTTGTCATTGCTGACAGTGAGCGTCCGGTCGCCATTGCGGGTGTCATGGGTGGTGAGGAAACGGGTGTCACTGAAGGCACTGTGAACGTTTTGCTGGAGAGCGCCTATTTCGCGCCGAGCGGTATCCGCCGCACTTCGCGCCGTCTGGGCCTAAGCAGCGACAGCAGCTACCGCTTTGAGCGCGGCATTGATCCGCAGCAGGTGCAGGGCGGTTCGGAATTCGCCATGAAGCTGATCCTCACCATCGCGGGCGGCACCGCTGAGGAGGTGGTGCAAGTCGCTGGTGAAGCTCCCAAGCTCGTTGGTGAAGTGACGCTGGATGAAAATCGTGCGCGCAAGCTGCTCGGGACGCCGGACATGACTGGCGATGAAATTCACGCCATCCTCGAAAAGCTCGGCCTCACCAAGAAGTCTGCCAGCAAGCACGAGAGCCACTGGGGCATTCCCAGCTATCGTCTCGATCTTCAACGTCCGGTTGATCTCATGGAGGAAATCGCCCGCGTGATTGGCCTGGATCGCGTGCCGTCACGTCAGGTTGCTGTCGCATCGCCGGTCGAGGCTGCTGACCGCACCTATGATTTTGCGATGAACCTGCGGCAGTCGCTTGCCGCGCGCGGCTTCTTCGAAGCGCAAACGCTGCGCCTGATTGCCGATGCACAACTCGCCGACAGCCTCGGTGGTGGTCAGGGTGTGGCGGTGAAAAACCCGCTGAGTGAAGATCATACCACGCTGCGCCCGAGCATTGTCCCGGGTCTTGTCGCCACTGCGGCGCTCAACATCCGGCAGGGGTTGCACCGCCTGCGTTTCTTTGAACTGGGCCGTGTTTTCCTCACGCTGCCGAAGGGTGGCAGCCGTGAAGAGGAGCGCCTCGCCGTGCTGCTCAGCGGCCCTGTCTCTCCAACAAGCTGGCATGGCCGCGAGCCGCAGGCCGCTGACATTCATGAACTGGTGGGGCAGATCCAAAACCTCACGCGCACGCCGCTCGAAGTGCGTCCCGTGAAGGAGAACAGCGCCAACTACCTTCTGACCAGCGAGCTTCGCGCCGGGAACCGCATCCTCGGCTGGATCGCGCAATTGCATCCTGCGCGCGCGCGTGAAATCAATGCGCGTCATCCTGTGTATGTCGCCGAACTGCTGCTCAGCGCTCTGCGTCAGGGCAGCACCGGCCCGACGAAGTTTGAGGAGCTTCCGCGCTTCCCTGGCATGACGCGTGACGTCGCCATGGAAGTCCCGGCTGATCTTCCGCACGCCAAGGTGGCTGCATTCTTTGCCTCCCAGAAACATCCGTTGTTTGTGGGGGCTGAAGTCTTCGACGTTTTCGCTGATCCGTCGGGAACCAAGATGGCGAAGGACCGCAAGTCCATTGCCTGGACTCTGACTTATCGCTCCTCTGACAAGACCCTCGAAACTGCTGAAGTGGATGCTGCGCATACGGCGATCCTCACGGCGCTGGAGAAGACGTTGCCGGCGACGGTGAGGCGGTGATTTGCCTTCCCTTCTTCGATGAAGACCTCAACGACATTTCTGGCGTCATTCGCCTGCATGCTGCTGCTGGCCTCCTGTGCCTCGCCTGCAAAACCGAAGGCTGCCCAGCCTCTGGATTTTGAGACCTGGTGCCTCCAGTCCAAGTTGGAGTGTGTCAGTCCGACGGAGGTGTCTGAAGCGAAAGCTTCAGAAGTTAAAGTCCAAAAATTCGCGGCTCAGCTCGGCGGTGGGCTCACGGTGAAGCTTCACCGAGGCATCACGATCAAAGGTGATTCCTCCTATTCCACAACCTCCTATTACGAGCTTCGGGACTCCAAGGGCAGCTCCCTCGTGAAATTCCCCAGCCGATTGCCCTCGGACGGCTTCAAGGGGGATTTTCGCCTTTGGTCCTCCCCAGACGCTTCATTGATCCTGGTTTACGAATGGATCGTGACGGGTGTTGATTCCCACGAAATGTACTTTGTCTTCCACAAGGAAGAGTCTTGGTGGAGCGCCAGGGGCCTCAAAGTTCCGCTGTTCCCTGGATCATTCAGCGAAAAATTCGCGGATGATCCCAATCACGGCGCAGGCGACACAGGCCCTTATGGCCCCGACGTAATCGGTGTTGCAGGCCGCTTACTCATCATCATTCCACGACATGGCATCCATCGCCGCGTCCGTGCCGAGGATATGGAGTCAGATCACCCTTTTCCGTTTATCGTGGGGTGATGCATTCATAACTCACGCAAGCGCTGATGCACGGCTACGGCGGGTAAAGTCTTACCCGCAGCCATTTCATTCATGCTTGTTTGAATGGATTTGATGGCATCGAATTCCTGCGTCTTCTCATTGGCTTTGCGAGCGATCAAAACAGCCTCGGCACGGCTATTGATGAAATTCGATGTGAGGCGGGCTCCCATTTGATTGTCTTGTTATGCTGCCTCTCCGATCACCTGTGCCACGCGGTCCATTTCTGCTTCGGTGTTGTAGAAGTGGGGGCTGAAGCGGAGGAGGGGCTGGCCGGCGCGGTTGTGGCGCAGGGAGGTGGTGATGCTGTTGGCGGTGAGATGTGCGGAGATGTCCGCCAACGAGCGCTGGGGGTGCTGCACGGTGGTGATGCAGGAGGCATTGATGCTGCGCGGATCGGGGCCGAGGAAGGTGAATCCCAGTGGCTGGAGTCCGGCATGCAGGCGGGCTTTGAGCTTCAAAAGCTGGGCGCTGATGGCGGGGAGGCCGATCTCTTGAATCAAGTCGATGCCGGCTTTCATGCCGAGGATGCCGGAGATGTTGAGGGCGCCGGGTTCGTAGCGACGACCGCCGCGCTCAAAGGCGATCTCTTCCTGCGCGATGAAGTTGGGGCTGCGCACGTTCCAGGAGCCGAGGAGGCTGGGGCGCAGCATGTCCTGCAGTTCTTCGCGGACGTAAAAGATGCCGGCGCTCATGGGGCCGAGCATCCATTTGTGGGAGTCGGCGGAGAGGAAATCGACATGGTCGACACGCGTCTCGAAGGCGCCGACGGTTTGGATGGCATCGAGGCAGAACAGGATGCCGCGCTCGCGCAGCATGCGGCCGATGCGGGCGATTTCGATGCGGAAGCCGCTGAGGAAATGGCAGGAGGCGAGGGCGACGAGCTTGGTTTTGGGCGTGAGGGCCGCCTCGACGAGTTCGGGTGTGATAGCACCGGGGGCAGCAGGCTGGAGACGCTTTAAAACGACGCCATGGCGTTCGAGATCGGTCCAAGGGTAAACGTTGGCGGGATAGTCGTCGAGGTAGCAGACGACTTCATCACCTGCCTGCCATGGAAGACCGTTGGCGACCAGGCTGAGGCCGACCGAAGTGGGGCCGATGAGGGCGATTTCGCTGGCTTTGGCACCGATCAATTCGGCGGCAACGACGCGGGTTTCGTTCACTGCTTTCCATGCCTCAGGATACTCCTGCATGCGCAGGCAGCATTGCTCCAGGTAGTCCTGCATCGTGCGTGTGACGCGGCGCGGCAGGATGGTGACGCCGGCGTGGGCGAGGAACAGGCTGTCCTTGATCACCGGAAACTCCTGCTGGCGCAGGG
>JAPLUN010000043.1 GCA_026397715.1 Verrucomicrobiota bacterium | reverse complement strand
GTGTGGGCTGGTGTGATGCGCAATGGCTTCATTTCCTCGCGTACTTTGGTGCGTGGCTGGATCAGCACGGCCTGCCTCGGTTTCCTGAGCCTTTTCCCGCTGGCGCTGCGCGTGCTTACCCCCCTGGCCTTCGGGCGTTTCATCAAGTGGCTGAACCGTGCCTTCCTGCCGGAGCCGAAGACGGAGTTTGCCTTCATGCGGGACGATGCAGCCTCGAGGGATGCCACCTCCGGTCTCATGAGCGGGTTCACCACCCAGGAGCAGGCGCAGTGTGTGCATTCCGTGCTGGGGCCTGCCGGTTTGCACAAAGGTCATGCGCGGCTCGTGGTCATTCTCGGTCATGGTTCCACCAGCCTGAACAACCCTTACGAGTCCGCCTACTGCTGTCAGGCCTGTGGTGGGCGCACCGGTGCGCCCAACGCACGCCTGTTTGCCCTCATCGCCAATCGTCCGGCCGTGAGGGAAGCCTTGCGGGCCAAAGGGGTGGTCATTTCTGAGGACACCTGGTTTCTTGGTGGTTACCACGACACCTGCAATGAGGATATTCACTTCTTTGACATGGACCTTCTGCCTGAGACCCACCATGGGGATCTGGCGCGCGTCCATCAGTCGCTCGACAAAGCTCGCACGCTCAACGCCCATGAGCGTTCACGTCGATTTGCGGCGGCAGGCCATGACATCACTCCGGAATCCAGCCTGAGGCATGTGCAGGAGCGTGCGGAACACATCGGTGAGCCGCGTCCTGAGTACGGCCACTGCACCAATGCTGTGACCTTCATCGGACGGCGTGAGATCACCAAAGGTCTGTTCATGGACCGCCGTGCCTTTCTCGCTTCCTACGATGCCACCAAAGATCCCACCAATGAAGCGCTGGCGCAGGTTCTCGGCGCGGCGATTCCAGTGTGCTACAGCATCAACCTCGATTATTACTTCTCCGCCGTCGATAATGATGTTTATGGCAGCGGCACCAAGCTGCCGCACAACATCAACGGGCTCGTCGGCGTGATGAACGGTTATCAAAGTGATTTGCGCACAGGACTGCCGGTGCAGGCGGTCGAGATCCATGAGCCAGTGCGCATGCTGTTCGTTATCGAAACCACGCCTGATCGTCTGATGAGCGTCATCAAGGCAGACAGTGAACTCAATGAAATCGTCTGCAATCAGTGGATTCGCATTGCCACCATGGACCCTGATGACGGGCATGTGGAGGTGTACCGGGACGGTGTCTTTGAGAAGCTTGAAGGCAGTGAAGAGCCCCTTCCTGTGGCTTCCAGTTCACTGGCCTGGTATCGCGGCAAAATGGAACACCTGGCTCTGGCCCGCATCGATCCCAGGGCCGCATAAAAAGCCTGCTATATTCTTTATGCCTCTAAAAATCCTGATCCCACTGCTCATCGCCACGCCAGGCGTGCTCTTCCTCGCGCTGAGCGTCGTCTGGCTGCTGGGTGGCTGTGTGACGGAGCGCGCCATGGCGCGGATCACCAAGTCGGCTTATGCGGTTCTCGTGCTGCTCGTGATCCTGACCGGCTGGCGCATGAGGGTGGAGGGGCTGCATTCGGTGCGAGTGATGCTGGGGGACTGGTTCACCGTGGGGCATTATGGCTATCCGCTGTCCCTGCTGATTGACAGACTATCCCTGCCGATGGTGGGCTTGACCGTGATGCTGGCCGGCATCGTGGGCTTCTTTTCCGTACGCTATCTGCATCGTGATCCAGGTTTTCACCGCTTCTTCCTGCTGCTGCACCTCTTCACCTTTGGCGCACTGCTTGTTTTCACGGCGGACTCGTTGGATCTGCTCATCGTTGGCTGGGAAACGGTGGCTATCACCTCGGTGTTGCTCGTCGGGTTCTTCCAGTACCGGCCTGAGCCTGTGCGCAATGCCCTCTGTGTCTTTGCCTCCTACCGTGTGGCAGATTTGTTCATGCTGCTGGCCATTTTCCTGGCGCACCACTGGTTCGGAACCACCTCGTGGGAGGGCATGTTCAGCAGTGAATGGCCCGGTGGTCAGAGCATGATCCAGGGTACGAAGGGCACTGTCATTGCCGTGCTCCTCGTGATCGCAGCTGGAGGGAAATCTTCGCAGGGACCGTTCTGGGGCTGGCTGCCAAGGGCCATGGAGGGGCCCACGCCTTCCAGCGCCGTTTTTTATGGAGCCATCTCCATTCACACCGGGGCCTACCTGCTGCTGCGGGTTGCGCCGCTCATTCACCAGTCATGGATTGCCACCGGACTCATCATCATCACCGGTCTGGCCACTGCTTTTCTAGGCACGCTCGTCCACCGCACCTGCGCCGACGCCAAGACCTCGCTGGCCTATGCGGCTCAGACGCAGATCGGCCTGATATTTGTCGAGATCGGCTTTGGCTGGACCACCTTTGCCGTCATCCATCTGGTCAGTCATGCCATGCTGCGCACGCTGCAGTTTCTGCGCACGCCGTCCATGCTTCGGGACTACCACCGGGTGCATGCCGCCGCTGGTGGCAAGGTCAGCCCCACTGGCAGCCATTACGAATCTCTGCTGCCACCCGCAGTGCAGCTCTGGCTCTACCGCCTGGCGCTCGGCCGTGGATTTTATGACGCAATCGTGGAGCGCTGGATCGTTGCTCCCGTCCAGGCAGTGGCACGCTGGCTCGCCGTTTTTGAGCCGCAGTCACCCAAAAAACAGCCTACGGCAAACACAACCGCTCATGCGGCTGAAAGCACGGTTTCCTGATTCAAGACAAACTCATGGAGCACCTTTCACTGCCATACATCACCGCCGCTCTGACATTCCTTCTGGGTGGTGTGCTGGCATCCTGGAAGGCTGCGCGTCCGAGAAGGGTGGCGGTTGTGGCCGCTGTGCTCGCTTTTATCTGTTTCTTGGCCACCGCGCATGAGTCAGGCACCGCGGGGCAGGGGGGGCTGCATGATCCGCTGCTGCACTGCTTCATGGCGGATGGTCTGAACGCCGTGCCCATGGCTTTCTATGCTGCGCTGACTCTCTGCGTCGTGGTACTGGCGCCCAAGCGCGACGTGACAGAAAGAGCTCCAGGCGGAATGCTGCTGATCTCCCTCGCCATGCAGACGGCTTACGCCGCCGCCGACTGGATTCCCATGGTGACGGGCTGGTGGCTTTCCTGTGTGCCGTTTGCCCTGGGCATGTTTGGTGCACAGCGTGAGAGCCGTCTCACCAGCGGCATCCGCCTCGCCAGCTGTGTGGCCCTGACTGCAGCTGTGCTGCTGCTGGGCAGCGCGTCGTTCAGTGATCTCGCGCATGGCGGGAAACTGGTCTTCGGTCTGCTCATTCTGGCGGTCGTGTTCCGCAAAGGATTGTTTCCCCTGCATGCCGGAGTGGTGCAGGCCTTTGAGCATGGGCCGTTGCTGCCCAAGGCGCTGCTCTTCAACGGCCACCTCGGCGTGGTGTTGGTGGCGCGAACGGAGGCTGCCGCGTTGCCGGACGCTGCCAGGCATGCCTTTGACGTGCTCAGCATTGCAGCCGTGGCCACAGTGGCCATTGCCAGCCTGCGGGCTTTTGCGGAAAAGAAACCGCGGCGGCTGCTGGCGTACCTGTGCATCAGTCAGGCAAGTTTCATGCTCGCGGGCATCACCACTGCGAATGCCGAAGGCATCACCGGGGCGCTGATGCACTGGCTGGTGGTCGCGGCTGCTTCTACGGGCCTTATCTGCATCGTGCGTGCGCTGGAGGTACGGGTCAGTAGCAGCGAGGATCCGCTGATGCATCTGGGACTGGCGGCCAAGGCCCCCCGGCTGGCCACATTCTTTCTGATCTGCGGGCTGGCACTCGTCGGCCTGCCGGGGACGCTGGGCTACTGCGCTGAGGAGCTCATATTTCACGGCATGCTGCAAAATCACCTGGTGGCCGGCATCGTGCTGCTCGTCGCCACAGTCTTCAATGCGATCAACCTGCTGCGATTGTACAACACCCTGTTCCTGGGTGTGCTTCCAAAGCACGTGATCAACATCCCTGACGCCCTGCCGCGCGAGCGCTGGCCACTGACCGTCTGCATTGTCTTTTTGATATTTGGCGGTCTGCTTCCCAGCACGATCATCGGCTGGCGCGTCGGTGCCGCTCAGGTCCTTGAAAAAGCACTGGGCTCTGCGGCTGGGGCACCTCACTGACCCTCTTCATCCCACCACTTTAACAGCATTTGCCGGGCTCGGTAAATGCGGCCCTCGGTGCCCCGCACTGAACAATTCAGTACTTTGGCGCATTCCTCATGGCTCAGGCCTTCCATGGCGCTGAGCATCAGCGCCGTACGCAGTTTTTCTGGCAACTGTGCCAGTCCGCGTTCGAGTTTTTGCATCTCACTCTGCCATTCCGCGCTCGCATCTGGGGCATTCTGCGGACACGGCAGCGGCTGGTCGATTTCGTTGATCGTTGTCGTATTTTCACGCTGCCGTGAGGCGCGTGATTTGGCGCGGTCACGGCACAGGTTCAGCGCGATCTGATACAGCCAGGTCGAAAGCTTGGCTCGCCCTTCAAACTCAGGCAGTGCCTGCCAGGCGCGCACAAAAGCATCCTGGCAGACTTCACGTGCATCTTCCACACAGCGCAGCCAGCGGCAGCAGAAAGTGAAGAGCCGCGCTTCATGCTGCCGGACGATCCATTCAAACGCGGCCATGTCGCCCGCTTGCGCGGCACGCAGGTGCAGAGCCTCCGCTGAATCATCAGCGGCGGCTTCGGCCTGCGGCACCAGCAGTGCATCAATCGCGGGTGAGGCTGTCATGGGTCCACTCCAGAAGTTTGGCGGCCTGCGCGGGGCGTAGGTAGCGCTTCATCACAAAAAAATGATCCAGCGTGGCTTTTTGCAGCGCCCCTTGAGCCTTGTTCAACCGTTCCAAGGCCGCATTCATCGCGGCTTCTTCCAATTTGGGCTCACGGATGGTCTGGGCCAGTGCCACGTCGGCCAGACGAACTTCATCTTTCAATTTCAGGCGGAGCCTTTCAAACTCCGTTTCAAGCGGCTCCAGTTTCTCATGCTGTTCCGGCGTGATGTCGAGGTGCTCATGCATCCACGCATGCAGATCTGTCGATGCATGATCGTGGGCGTGGCTTTCACCATGGCGGTGCAGCGTCCAGTCCGTGACCAGCCATGCGGTTCCGCCCGCCAGGGTCGCGGAGAGAAAAACCGAGATTAGCAGCCATTTCACTCGTGAGTTCATTGCGGCTTTCCTGTGCGAAACAGTTCCATGGTTGGCGGTGTGGTATGGGTGGTGTCGCGTGAAGCCAGCGCCCACCCGATCATGCCTGCAGTCACAATGCCGGTGAGGGCGGCCAGAATCAGCAGCCACTGAACAAATGACCGCCAGCGTCTGGCCCGGCCATCATCAACCCGTACGCGCGCCATGATCGCTTCCTCCAGTGCGCTCGGCACTGCCACCGGGGGGGCGGTTGCGGCATGTTTGAGCATGCGACTTAGATCCGAATTGTTCATGGCATGCGATCTATGCACAAAGATTCGCTATTTTTGAATCAATTTCTCACATCAGGGGTCTAAAACGATAACAACACCCGCAGGTCATGAACACCCAGCTCCAACTTCCCTTCCGGGGATGGAGTCGTGCCGAAGAAAGTTCCAAGCACGGCTCAGGGGGAGGAAAAACGCCCCGAATCGGTTTGGTTCTATCCAGTGGCGGCGCGCGCGGACTGGCGCACGTCGGCGTCATTCAAGTGCTCGAAGAGGAAGGCATTTTCATCGCGGCACTGGCAGGCTGCAGCATGGGGGCCTACGTGGGCTCCTTGTGGGCCGCCGGCCTCAGCGGCACCCAGTTGGAAGAGCGCGCACGCGAGATCAAAGACCGGCCCACCCTGAAAGCCCTCATGGATTTCATCATCCCCCCCTCTGAAGGGTTGATACGGGGTGAAAAGCTGCGCAAGCATCTCGAACGTGATCTCGGCGAAAAGACCTTTGCGGATCTCGAAAAACCGCTGCTGGTCATTGCCACCGATCTGGATCGCCTCACGCCCTATGTCTTCGATTCCGGCATCGTTTCGCACGCGGTACATGCCAGTTCGGCCATTCCCGCCGTGTGTGCTCCGGTCAGACTCAACGGCCGACGTTACACCGATGGCGGTGTTTCCGAGCCCCTGCCGGTGACGCTGCTCAAGAAACGCTTCAATCTCGATGGCATCATCGCGGTGAACGTAATGCCTGCACCGGATGAATTCGAATCCAACAGTGATCACACTTTCATGCAGGCCGACAAGCCTGCTGACCGCGCCTTTTCGCGCATCTTCCGCACGTTTTGGCAGAAGGTAAACCT
Source organism: Verrucomicrobiota bacterium (assembly GCA_026397715.1). GTDB lineage: Bacteria > Verrucomicrobiota > Verrucomicrobiia > Verrucomicrobiales > Verrucomicrobiaceae > Prosthecobacter. The sequence goes on along the minus strand of JAPLUN010000043.1, from coordinate 5,344 downwards.
GCTCGCCAACGGCAATGTGCTGGACACTTTCCGCCGCGCTTTGATGGCCGCGCAGCTCCACCTCATCAAAAAAGAGGAAGCCGCCGCCGACGTGGTCATCCATCCGCATTTTGCCACCTCGACGTGGCATGATTACGAAAATTTTGAGCAGTACCTGCAGGCAGGCCGCGACGCTGCAACCGCCGCGTTGCCTGCCATTCGTGCTCTGCTTCAGACCCAACCAAACCTCAACCAGGAGACAATCAGCCATGAAATTGCTCCACCACACACCCGATTGGAACTCCACGCCGCATGAGGCATGGCGTGACTGGCAGCTCAAGCAGCTGCGTGATTATCTGCACCACCGCGTGATCCCCTTCAGCGCGCACTACCACCGCGTTTTTGAAGAGCACGACATCCAGCCGCTCGACATCAAATCGTTCGATGACTGGAGCCACGTGCCTTTCACTTCCAAGAAGGATCTCGCCAACCCGCGTGATTTTGTGCTGGTTCCTGATGAAGCGGCTCTCCGCCGCGAACCCGGCATGATTTGCACCGCGCTGCTGCATGGTCGTGCGGCTGCGAAGGATCAGGCGGAGGCTGAGTTTCGCCCTCTTTTGCTCACCAGCACCACGGGCCGTTCATCTGATCCTGTACCGTTTCTCTACACGAAGCATGACCTGCACAATCTCGACATCAGCGGCAGCCGCTTGATGCTGGCAGGTCGCTCGCAGCGGGACTTCAAGCACATCAATCTATTCCCTTATGCACCCCATCTGGCCTTCTGGCTGGCGCATCATGCGGGGCTTGGTTTTGGCACTTTCATGCTGAGCACTGGAGGAGGGAAGACTTTGGGCACTGACGGCAACATCAGGCTCATCGACAAGATCCAGCCCGATATCCTCATCGGCATGCCCACCTTCATTTACCATGTGCTGCGTGAGGCCTATGAAACCGGCAGGCAGTGGCCTCAGTTGAAAAGGCTCGTTCTTGGCGGCGAAAAAGTCGCCGATGGTCTGCGTGCCCGCCTTCGCGATCTCGCCACCCAGCTTGGCAGCCCGGATGCGCATGTCATGGCCACCTATGGTTTCACCGAAGCGAAAATGGCCTTCCCTGAATGCGTCGGCCAATCCCACGAAGCCAGCGGCTATCACCTGAGCCCCGATCTTGGAATCGTGGAGCTGATCAATCCTGAAACAGGAGTGGTCGTCCCCGATGGCCAGCCCGGTGAGATCGTCTTCACGCCGCTCAATGCGCGTGGCACCGTCGTGCTGCGCTATCGCACAGGTGACATCGCCGAAGGCGGCATGACCTGGGAAAAATGCCCCAACTGCGGCCGCACATGCCCGCGCCTGCTGGGCCCCATCTCGCGCGTCAGTGAAGTGCGCGAACTGCATGTGGACAAGCTGAAGGGCACGCTGGTGAACTTCAACATGCTCGAACATCTGCTGGATGATCAAAAAGGCATCGCCGCCTGGCAGATTGAACTGCGCAAGCGCCATGATGACCCGCTCGAAATGGACGAGGTGCATCTGCACCTCACCGCTGAACCGGGCGTGCGCGAATCCGAACTCGAACTCGCTGTGTCCCGCCGCTTTCACGAAGCCACGGAGATCACGCCAAACGGACTTCATTTCCATTCAATGTCCGAACTTCGCGATCAGCTCGGCATCGGACGTCTCCTGAAGGAGGAGAAAATTGTCGATCATCGCCCCAAAGCCCAACCCGCCGCATCCCATGTGGCACTCAGCTCCTAACGCCATGAAAACTCCCTCACTTGTCATTGTTGCCGCCGCACGCACGCCCTTCTCACGTGCCGGTACCGATCTCGCGCATTTCGATGCGGTCGAACTCGGTCGTCACGCCGTCGCAGCACTGCTCACCCGCACTGGCATTGATCCAATGCTGGTGGATGAAACCATTCTCGGCTGCGTCGGCCAGCCGCCGGAGGCGATGAACATCGCCCGTGTCATCGCACTGCGCGCAGGATTGCCGGAATCAAAACCGGCCATGACCGTGCATCGCAACTGCGCCTCCGGCCTGGAGGCGCTCACCCTCGCTCACGCCAAGATGTGCGCAGGGCAGGGGGAGGTCTTCGTGGTCGGTGGCACCGAAAGCATGAGCAACATGCCGTTCTATTTCTCACGGCCTGCCGTTGAAAAATTCACCGCCATGAATCGTGCGCGAGATTTCACCGGACGTGCAAAAGCCGCACTGCATTTCCGCCCGTCTGACTTTGCTCCCATCGTAGGCCTTAAACTTGGCCTTACGGACCCCGTTTCGAGCTTGAACATGGGACAAACTGCGGAGTTGCTGTCGCGTGAGTTTGGCATCACTCGCGACATGCAGGACGCATTTGCCATGCGCAGCCATCTGTGCGCCACGCGGGCAAATCACCTGCTCAATCAGGAAATCGCGCCCGTGTTCGGTCACAACCTCGTTGCGACTGACAACGGCATTCGTGCCGACTCCAGCCTCGAAAAGCTCGGCAAACTCAAGCCGCTCTTCGATACGGTCACCGGCACGGTGACCGCGGGCAACTCCAGCCAGATCACCGATGGTGCTGTGGCCTTGCTCGTCGCCACTGAAGAAGCCGCCGCAGCCCACAACTGGAAGCCGCTGGGCCGCCTTGTCAGCTATGCAGCCACGGGCTGTGATCCTGCACGAATGGGCCTGGGCCCGGTGCGTGCGCTGGATGCCGCACTTCATCGCAGCGGCTGGAAACTGGATGAAGCCGACGTCTTTGAAATCAACGAAGCTTTCGCCGCCCAGGTGCTGGCAGTCATGAAATGCCTTGCCGATCCCACCTGTGCCCGCCGCGCCGGATTGGAAGCACCGCTGGGCGAGATCGATCCCGCGAAGATCAATGCCTGCGGCGGAGCCATCGCCCTAGGCCATCCCGTTGGCGCCACCGGTGCGCGTCTCGTGCAGACGGCGCTCAATCAACTGCATGCCAGCGATGGCAAACGCGCCGTGATCAGCCTGTGCGTGGGAGGGGGGCAGGGGATGGCAGCCTGCCTCGAAGCATTATGAATTTAAAGCAGAACATTCTCATCCAACTCAAAGCCATGAAAACTTTCCTCAACTGCCCCTCAATCATCCACGATCCACCACATGTGCTGGAGGACATCATCCACGGTCATCCGATGCCGCCGAAACATTTCCGGCTCGACGTCGATTTCGACGGTATCGCCTGGATCACTTTCGACTCCCCCAAATCCTCCGTGAATGTCTGGAACGAAGAGACCCTGCGTGAGTTCAATCATCTGCTTGAAACCATCGAGCACGACACCCGTGTCAAAGCCTTGGTTTTGCGCAGCGCCAAAGAGCGTATCTTCATTGCCGGTGCTGACATCAAGGCCATTCGCACCATGCAGCATGTTCGGGTGAATGATCTCATCTGGCTCGGACAGGCCGTGTTTGACCGTTTAGCGCGGTTGAAGGTGCCGAAGATCGCCGCGATTCACGGTGCCTGCATGGGTGGCGGATTTGAAGTGACCCTCGCCTGCGACTGGCGCATCGCCAGCGATCATGACAGCACCAAGATTGGCCTGCCAGAAACCCAGCTCGGCATTCTGCCTGCCTGGGGTGGTTCCACGCGGCTGTCACGTATCGTCGGTGTGAGCAAGGCGCTGGATCTCATCACCACCGGCAAGCTGCGCAATGCCACTGCCGCCAAACGTGCAGGACTTGTCAGCCACGTGGTGCCAGCGGAACGTCTGGAGACACTGGCTCGCCGTCTGGCGCGTGAAAAACGCCCTGGTATGAGGTTCCTGTTTGAAAATGTGTTCTCGCCAGTCATCGGCTATCTGGCGAAACGCAAGGTGCTCGAAAAGACACGTGGGCTTTATCCCTCGGTCACAAAGGCCGTCGAAGTCGTCACGCATGCAGTTCATGGCGAGATTGAGAAAGGTTTGTTACTTGAGCGCAACGCGGTGGCTGAACTGATTAAAAGCCGAGATTCGGCCCGGCTGATCGACCTATTTTTTAAGCGCGAAGAAGCCAACAAGCGTCCTGCCTTCAGTGGTACGGCACTGACCATCCACGATGCCACCGTCATCGGTGCGGGCGTGATGGGGGCCGGAATTGCGCATATCTTAGCTTCGCGTGGCATCCGTGTGCTAATGACGGACGTCACCAACGACAGCCTCGCGCGTGGACTGGAACGGATTCATGGCCTCGTTTCAGACGCCACGCGCCGAAGGCTGGTGACGAAGGTGCAGGCGCGGGACACGCTGGACCGCATCAGCACGACGCATGTGCCGGTGCCACTAAACAGGCACCATCTTGTGATCGAGGCTGCAACGGAGAGCATGGAATTGAAAAAGAAGATTTTTGCGGACCTGGCCGCACGGGTCTCGGCGGACACTATTTTGGCCACGAACACGAGCGCACTTTCTGTGTCGGATTTGGCAAAAACGGTGCCCCATCCGGAGCGGGTTGTCGGCCTGCATTTCTTCAATCCGGTGCATCGGATGCCACTGGTGGAGATCATCACACTGCCGGAAACCTCGCCTGATGTGCTGGCCACGGTGGTCAGTTTTGTGCAGAAGCTGGGCAAGACGCCGGTGGTCGTCAAAGACAGCCCGGGATTCCTGGTGAACCGCATTTTGGTGCCGTACCTCATGGAGGCGGTGAGATTGCATGAGAGCGGTATTCCGGTGAAGGACATTGACGAGGCGATGCTGGAGTTTGGCATGCCGATGGGGCCGATGCGACTGCTGGATGAAATCGGTCTCGATGTGGCCGCGCATGTGGCCAAGACGCTTGCCAATGCTTTCCCGGATCGGTTTCCGCACACCGATGCACTCGACAAGATGGTTGCTGCCGGTCAGCTTGGAAAGAAGACGGGCCAGGGCTTCTATCGTTATGAGAACCGCAAGGAGATCCTGGCCACGACTCATTCGGATCTGCCCAAGCACGAAAGCATCCAGACCAATCTTGCGCTGCTGATCAGCCAGGAGGCGATGCGTTGCCTCAAGGAGGGCATCGCGCGCAATGCGGATGACATCGATCTGGCCATGGTGCTTGGCACCGGCTACCCGCCGTTCCGTGGCGGTCCCATCACTTTCGCCCGGGATACGGGCATCATTGATTATTAACAACCATCCACTGGAGAAATCAGGCCATGAAAACTACATTGGAAGAATCCAACACCGAAGCCAGGACGCATATAGACACGTCGCGTATGAATTCGGGGCAGCGTGCCGCGCTCGAAATGGCGGAAGCCGCGCGTGATGAACGACGCAACACCGGAATCGCCGCCGGAATCTTTTTCGGCGAGCCGGACTTTGGCAAACTGCTGCCATTTCCAAAACAAAGCGGGGAAGACCACGATCAGGGAGACGCGTTTCTGCACCGGCTT
>JAPLUN010000474.1 GCA_026397715.1 Verrucomicrobiota bacterium | reverse complement strand
TATGACGACTGGATCGACCTGCTGCGCCAGTCGCCGCTTGCGCTGGACCAGGAGGCCTATGCCGCGCTCGCCGCTCCCAGCAGCAAGGTTCCGGTCGCCTACTACTCCGCGGTGCCGGAGGATCTCTTCGCCTCGGTCATCGCAAGCTATCGGCTGCCCTCCGCACATGAGGGACATGAGTGACATGCTGGGGAAGCTGACCTTCGACGCCCTGCCCTTCTACAGCGACATCGCCTTCGGCGGCGCGCTGATCACCGTGCTGGGCGCTGCAGGCGTGATGGCCATCATTACATGGTTCGGGTGGTGGCGTTCGCTCTGGACGGGCTGGCTCACCAGCGTCGGCCACAAGCGCATTGGCATCATGTACATCGTACTGGCTGCGATCATGCTGCTGCGCGGTTTCGTCGATGCCGCGATGATGCGGGCCCAGCAGGCCATCGCCGTGCAATCGGATGGGTATCTGCCGCCCGGCCACTTCGACCAGATCTTCTCCTCGCATGGCACGATCATGATCTTCTTCGTGGCCATGCCATTCCTCACCGGGCTGATCAACTTCGTCATGCCGCAGCAGATCGGCGCGCGCGACGTGGCCTTTCCCTTCATCAACGCCGTCAGCCTGTGGCTGACCGTGGCGGCCGCGGCCCTCATCATGGCCTCGCTGGTGCTTGGCCGCTTTTCCACTGCGGGCTGGACGGCCTATCCGCCCTATTCGGGCCTGGACTACAGCCCGGGCGTCGGCGTCGACTACTGGATCTGGGCCGTGTTGCTGAGCGGCGTCGGCACCACGCTGACCGGCATCAATTTCGTCGTGACCATTCTGCGGAAGCGGGCGCCCGGCATGCGCATGATGTACCTGCCGCTCTTCACCTGGACGGCGCTGTGCTCCAGCATCCTCATGGTCTTCGCCTTTCCGGCCCTTACCGTGGTCGGCGCGTTGCTTGGCCTCGACCGCTATCTCGGCATGCATTTCTTCACCAACGACGCTGGCGGCAACATGATGCAATACGCCAACCTCATCTGGATCTGGGGCCATCCGGAAGTCTACATCCTCATCCTTCCGGCCTTCGGTATCTATTCCGAAGTGGTCGCCACCTTCTCGGGCAAACGGCTCTTCGGCTATGCCTCGCTGGTCTATGCCACGGTGGCAATCACGCTGCTGTCCTTCACCGTGTGGCTCCATCACTTCTTCACCATGGGCAGCAGCGCCAGCGTCAACGCTGCTTTCGGCATCACCACCATGATCATCGCGGTTCCCACGGGCGTGAAGATCTACGACTGGATCTTCACCATGTACCGCGGCCGGATCCGCATGGAGGTGCCCATGCTCTGGACCATGGGCTTCATGGTGACCTTCGTCATCGGCGGCATGTCCGGCGTGTTGCTGGCGGTGCCGCCCGTCGACTATCTCATGCACAACACGACGTTCCTCGTGGCGCACTTCCACAACATGCTGATCCCCGGCGCCCTGTTCGGCTATTTCGCGGGATACAACTTCTGGTTCCCCAAGGCCTTCGGCTTCCGCCTCGACGACCGCTGGGGCCGCCGCGCCTTCTGGGCCTGGATCACCGGCTTCTATCTC
>JAPLUN010000237.1 GCA_026397715.1 Verrucomicrobiota bacterium | reverse complement strand
TTAAAAACAGAGCCGGGCCAATAGTTCTCCGGTGTCTTCCCTTCTGGCGCGCCGCCATCGCCTGGCCTCTTTTCCGCGACTGATATTCTGCAAACACCTCACCCAAACACCTTCGCCACCACCTTCGGATTCTCCACACCCGTCAGCCGCTGGTCCAGCCCCTGAAACTTGAAGGTCAGCCTCTCATGATCCAATCCTGCGGCAGCGAGGATCGTCGCATGCAGGTCATGCACGCTGACTTTATCCACAGCGGCCTTGAAGCCGATCTCGTCGCTCTCGCCGTGGTGGTAGCCGCCTTTGACGCCGCCGCCGCACATCCACACGGTGAAGGCATGTGGGTTGTGGTCTCGCCCCGGCTTCGCGGCCTTTTGCGAGATCGGTAGCCGGCCAAATTCGCCGCCCCAGATGATCAGCGTCTGGTCCAGCAGCCCGCGCTGCTCCAGATCGGCGATCAGCGCCGCCACCGGTTGATCGCTCTCCAGCGCAAAGCCGCGATGATTCCCCGCGATGTCATTGTGCCCGTCCCAGCTCTGCTGGTTCTCCATGCCGCCCGAGTAGATCTGGATGAAGCGCACCCCGCGCTCCACCATGCGCCGCGCCGTGAGACACTGCGCCGCGAAGTGCCCGCAGTGCTTCTCGTTCAAACCGTAGAGCTTCTGGATGTGCTCCGGCTCGCCCTTCACATCAAAGGCCTCCGGTGCCGCCGTCTGCATGCGATAGGCCAGCTCAAAACTCTCAATGCGCGCATTCAACTCACTCTCGATCGGCGACTCCGCCAGCGCACCGCGATTCAACTGCGCCAGCAGATCCAACTGCGCGCGCTGCCGCTTCGTCGTCAGCGACGCCGGCACCGCCAAGTTCTCAATCGGTGCGCCCTTCGGCTTCAGCCACGTGCCCTGGTAGATGCTCGGTAGAAATCCCGCACCCCAATTCGCCGCGCTGCCCTTGGGCAGGCCGCGATTCAGCGGATCACTCATCACCACAAACGAGGGCAGGGAATCGCTCTCGCTGCCCAGGCCGTAGTTCACCCACGAGCCCACACACGGGTAGCCCATGCGCGTCGCACCCGTGTTCATCATGAAGAGCGCCGGCGAGTGATTATTCGAGCCCGTCCAGCACGAGTGGATGAAGCACATCTTGTCCACATGCATTGCCGTCTTCGGAAAGATCTCGCTCGCCCACGTGCCACTCTGCCCATGCTGCTTCCACGCAAAGGGCGATCCCATCAGCGGCCCCACCGAGCCAGGAAAGAATCCCGTCTTCGGATCAAAGCCATCCAGCACCTTGCCATCGCGCTTCTTCAGCTCCGGCTTGTAGTCCCACGTATCCACCCGCGAAGGCCCGCCATTGGTGAAAATCCAAATGATCGACTTCGCCTTGCCCAGGTGCATCGGCTGCTTCGGCGCAAAGGGATTCAGCGAAGCCGCCGCGCGGCTTTCACGGTCCAGCATCGCCGCGGCAGCCAGCATGCCAAAGCCACCGCCAGCGCGTTGCAGCAGGTGGCGGCGGGAAAGGGGAGGGAACGTGTTCATGTAGTCAGTCATCCAGGGTTCAATTCACATACACCATCTCATTCAGACTCAGCAGCACCTGGCAGTAGTCCGCCGCAGAGCCACCGCCCTGCATAAAGGCCAGCCCTTGGGCCAGCTCCTCCGCCTTCGGCGCACGGTGAAAGCAGATGGTATAAGCTTTCACAATCTGCTGCTTCACATCGCCCGCACTCGCGATCCGCTTGGCCAGCCCCTCCGCCCACGAGCGCGCCTGCGGGCTGTTCATGAGGATCAGCGCCTGCGGCGCCACCGTGGTCGTTGGGCGGCTGCCCTGGCTCACCAGCGGTTCCGGCAGATCAAAGGCCACCATGCTGCCCATCAGCAGGCTGCGCTTGATGGTGAAGTAAATGCTGCGCCGCTTGCTGTTCTCATCGCGCGTCCCTGGGCCAAACATCGTCTCATCCAGTGTCCCGCTCACCGCCAGCAGCGAATCACGGATCGCCTCCGCCTCCAGCCGCTGCGGCACACGCCGCATGCACAGCGCATTGGCCGGATCAGCCGCCTCCTTTTCCACACTGCGCTGCGTGCTTTGCCGATACGCCTGCGAGTTCACCATCAGCCGATGCAACGGCTTCAACTGCCACCCATTCGCGATCAGCTTTCCCGCCAACCAATCCAGCAGCTCCGGCTGCGTCGGCGGCGTGCCCGTCTTGCCAAAATCATTCGGCGTCGCCACCAGGCCCGTGCCAAAATGGTGCTGCCACAGCCGGTTCACGATCACCCGCGCCAGCAACGCCCCCGCGCCATGATCCACATCTGTGATCCAATTGGAAAGCGTGCGCCTCCTCCCCGAATACTTCGCCCCCGCCGGCGGCTGCCACTGCCAGCGCTTCGCCTCGCCAGGCTGCGACAGCGCCTGCATAAAGCCCTGCTGCGCCTCGCCATCCTTCATGTCCGTGCTGCCACGCTTCAGGTAAAACGTCTTGTCAAAAAACGGCCCGCCCTGCGTGTGCATCACGATGGGTTCGTAGCCCTCGCCGCAGATCATCATGCGCGTGGCCCCCACTTGCAGCGGCGTGCTCTTATCCTTCGCCATCACTGTCACCGCCGAGGTCACACGGTCCGGCCACACATCCACATTGCTGCGCGTCGTCGTCGTAAACGTGCTCAGCATCTGGTAGTAGTCACGCATCGGCAGCGGATCAAACTTATGGTCATGGCAGCGCGCGCAACCCACCGTCAGCCCCAGCATCGCACCGCCCGTCGTGCTCAGCATGTCGTCCATCGCATCGTAGCGCGTGCGCTCCACCTCATTCGCCGTGATCTGGGAGGGGAACACCCCCGCACCCAGGAATCCCGTCGCCGCCAGCGCCAGCGGATTCTGCGGCTCATACTCATCTCCCGCCAGCTGCCACTTCACAAAAACATCATATGGCATGTCCTGGTTCAGCGCCTTGATCACAAAGTCGCGATAATGAAACGCAAACGGCCTATCATAGTCCTGCTCAAAGCCCGTGCTCTCGGCAAAGCGCGCCACATCCAGCCAGTGCCGCGCCCAGCGCTCCCCATATCGCGGAGACGCCAGCAGCTTATCCGCGATCTCCGTCAAATCGCCCGCATCCGCCCCCTCCGGCGGCGGCAACCCCGTCAGGTCCAGGTATAGCCTGCGCACCAGCGTCGCCTTATCTGCCGGCGGATTAAAATTCATCCCCTTCGCATGCTTCAGCAGCAGCTCATCAATGGAATTCGCCTTCACCTTAGCCAGTGGTAGAAACGACCACCATTGCCTATCCTCATTCGTCACCACCGACGCATCCCGCTTCGGCTTCTTCCCCGCCACCAGCGGCTCCGCATACGGTGCCCCATCATTGATCCACGCCGTGATCTTCGCGATCACCCCCGCCGAGAGCTTCGGCCGATCATCCGGCATGTGCGGGTCCTTCGCATGATTGATCTGCTCCACCAGCACGCTCCCCGCCGCATCAAACGGCACCACCACTGAGCCATGCGCCCCGCCGCGCAGCAACTCCTCCCGCGTCGCCATATCCAGCCCGCTCTTCACCTTCTCGCCCCCATGGCAGCGCAGGCAGTGCTCCTTCAGCAGCCCCGCCACCTCCCCCTGAAACAACTTCAGGCCGCGCTCCATGCGCTGCGCATGGTCATCAGGCAAGGTGGGGGCCGCCGCGAGCCACGCAGGGAAGAGCAGTAGAGAGACGAGAAGCCGGTGCATGAGTGTGAAGTTGCTGGAGGAACAAACGCTGGCCTTCCGTGCCTGTTTTTGTTTGTTTTGTGTCTTATCCTGCTCACAGGCCGCCCGGGAGATCATTCGGAGCCTGGAGCGCGCTTACTGGCTTCGTGTCTGATTTTCAATGCCGGGATGTCAAACACGCGCAAACACCACGGTTATGCCACTCTTTGTGGCAAGATGCCTGGATTCCCTCAAGCAACCATCCGAAGGGCAAAATACGGTGCCAAATTGAACAGAAGGATGCCGATCTTGTAGATCGCCATGCCGGTGTAATGGACGGTGTCGAATTGCTCCTCCGAAATTCGAAACCATCGGGCGTGCAGGCGGTACAGTGAATCGTGGGCCACGGTGAAGGCAATGAACCACAGCATGAGGATGCCGTAATTGATGCCGAGGCACCCCAAAAGAAAGCTGCGGGTGGTCTCGATGCTCATAAGGAAGCATCTACCCATCTATGGGTTTGTCCAGCGGCTGGGGCAGCGGTGCGAGATCCGGTGCCACGAAGGAATGCTTTGCCTCGGGTGACATGAGGAGGTCGCGCGAGTAGAAGAGCAGGGGAGTGCGTTTGTCGCAGAGCTGGGTTTGAGCGTCGAAGAACGCGTCTGCGGTGTCTGCAGGGCCGAATTGGCGCAGTGCGGTGTAAACGAACTGCAGCCAGACCTGCGTCATCGTTTCATGATAGCCGCCGGTGGGGGTATCCTGGATGCCTTGAGCGGCATTGTAGGTTTGGATGCCAACGCGAAGCCTTTCCATGGCCTCGGGCTTGGAGAAACGGTTCAGATACAGGTAGGCCACCTTCAGGTGGGCACGGTGATTCCATTGTTCCTTTGGCAGGGAGTGATCCTCAAAACGGCGGAGATGTTCTTCGTCGTTCATGGCTTCACGCCTGGTCTTGGCTTACATCTCCAAAAAGTTCTTCAGCAGCTTCTTGCCTTCCTGCGTGAGGATGGATTCGGGATGAAACTGCACGCCGTGAATGGGAAGCTCCTTGTGGCGCAGGCCCATGATTTCGGATTCGTCATCGCTGGCTGTGGCGGTGATGGCGAGGCAGTCGGGCAGGGTGTCGCGTTTGACGAGGAGTGAATGGTAGCGCGTGGCTTCAAAGGGCTGCGGCAGGCCTTTGAAGACGGATTCACCCTTGTGATTGATCATCGAGGTCTTGCCGTGCATGAGTCGGCCTGCGCGGACGACATCGCCTCCGAAGACGTGGCCGATAGCCTGATGGCCGAGGCAGACGCCGAGGAGCGGGGTGGATTTGCCAAAGCGTTCGATCACCGCGCAGCTGATGCCGGCTTCCTTCGGCGTGCAGGGGCCGGGAGAGATGCAGATGTGGTCGGGCTTGAGCTTCTCGATTTCATCGAGCGTCACCTGGTCGTTGCGGCGGATTTCCATGACGGCTCCCATCTCGCCAAAGTATTGGACGAGGTTGTAGGTGAAGGAGTCGTAGTTGTCGATGATGAGAAGCATGGGAACGTCAGGCAGTCAGGGCGGGTCAGAAGCCGCGGAGTTGGAGGATATTGTCGAGTTCGGCCTGGAAGGCGGGGATGTCGGCAGCGGGCGGCTGGTAGCCGGGGGCCGGGCCTCGCATGCCAAAGCGGCCTTGCTCATCCATGAACCACTGTACGGTGACGCCATCGCTGAAGGTGGCCCTGCCGCTGATGACGGCGCCGGGAGGCGGGACTTCATCCACGGAGACTTTGAGGCCGCCGCTTGCGCCTGCATCGGGGGACATGACTTCATCGGCCACTGGCACGCTGCCATCGGCAGCGGGCTCAGGTGGTGGTGTAGGCTTTTCCTCGGGCGGGACTTCACGTGGCTTGTCCTGGATTTTGACACCCAGCTCCATGATGAGCAGGCGCGTCTCCATGTACGTCAGCGTGGTGTCGCATTCGCTGCGGATGCGGTCCTGGATCTGATTGAGATTGGCACCTTCAGCGGCCCATTGTTCGACGAGTTGACGCTGCTGTGGAGTGAGATTGGCCATGAGAAAGGTTTACGTAACGGGAACGGGTTCAGCCGTTCATCTTGTCGGTGATGATGTGGCAGAGTGTGGAGGCTTTCTTGTGCAGCGTCTTCACTTCTTCCAGAGTCAGGGCCTTGCCTTCCGGCACATCCAGCAGGGGAAGCATGGACTCCAGACCTTTGCGGAGCTCCTGCAGCGCAGGGTTTTTCATGA
>JAPLUN010000242.1 GCA_026397715.1 Verrucomicrobiota bacterium | reverse complement strand
ATTACGGCGAGCGCTGGGCGCGGCACTGGCTCGACATCGCCCATTACGCCGACACCCACGGCTTTGAGCGGGATCAACTGCGCCCGAATGCATGGCGCTATCGCGACTACGTCATCGAATCGCTCAACGCGGACAAGCCTTACGATCAGTTCATCCGCGAGCAGATCGCGGGAGATGTGATCGCGTCCAATGATCCGCAGGCCGTCATCGCCACCGGATTTCTCGCTGCCGGCCCGTGGGACTTTGTGGGGCAGGTGGAAACCAAGAGCGACATGCTCAGACGCGCCGCCCGCGCAGGCGATCTCGATGACATGGTCACGCAAGTCATCACCTCGACCATGGGCATCACGGTGAACTGCGCACGCTGCCACGATCACAAGCTCGACCCCGTCAAACAGGAGGAGTATTACCGGCTGTGGGCCGTGTTTGCCGGAGCCAAGCGCGGAGATCGTGAGGTCGACAGCGCAGAGGCAAAACGCATCGCCGGTGAGAAATCACGCCTTACTCAGGAGCTGGCAGCGGCGCGTGCCCAGATCGCGAAACTAGCCGGTGACGGTCTCAATCTTGCCGACATGGTGGGCGGCGGTGTCAAAGGTCGTGGCATCGACCTGCGCACCGGCAATCTGACGACCGCCAAACTCGGCTACCATCGCGATATCCAAACGAACCGCCTGCAACGCATCGAGTGGCCCGCCGAAGTGAAGGACGCGGAGCGCTCGGTCTCATGGGTTTTTGTGCCGGATGGCAAAAATCCTGTGCCCGTGACTGCCAAGCTGGAGGTCAATGGACTGCCCGCCACCAGTGGTCACACGTGGGATGCCATTCGCAACGGCCCGCTGAATGCGCAACGCAGCACGAAGATCGGTGGCGTGGATTACGCGGAGAAAGAGCACTCCATCCTTGGCGTGCACGCTAATAGCGGCATCACCTTTGATCTCGCCAAGATTCGCCAGAGCAGCGGCCTCGGCGTGATGCATTTCACCGCCGCGCTCGGCTTCGGTGCCGAAGCGAGTGCCGCAGCCTCACGCGCAGACTTCACCGTCTATGTGGATGCCGAGCGCAAGTTTCAGAAGCTTAAAATGCGCAAGGATGAGTTCACTCATCTGGACATCGCCATTCCTGCGACAGCGAAAACCCTCACCCTCATTGCCACCGACGGCGGCGATGGCATTGGCAGCGACCTCTTGTTCCTCGGTGATGCCCGGCTCGTGCCCGATATGGAGCACAGCCGACTTACTGATGCAGAGCAGGAGCAGTTGAAACAGCTGCGGACTCAAGCGGTCAAACTGGACGCCTCTCTCAAAGCATTGCACGAACCCGCCAAAGTCTATGCCATCATCAGTGAAGCACAGCCACCCGCAATTCAGGTGCAGCGGCGTGGCAATCCCGAAGACCCTCAGCAGGAAGTGCAGCCCGGTGCTTTCGCCTGGGCTCACCACGCCAGCATGGATTTCGGCACGAACGCCATGCCTGAAGGTCAGCGCCGTCGCATGCTTGCTGAGTGGATCACCCATCCCGAAAATCCGCTCACCCGCCGAGTGCTTGTAAACCGTCTCTGGCATCATCATTTTGGCCAAGGAATCGTCACCACACCCAGTGACTTTGGTCTCGGCGGAGACAAACCTTCTCACCCTGAACTGCTCGACTGGCTGGCCGAGGAATTTTTGCGCAGCGGTTGGTCACTGAAGCACCTGCACAAGCTCATCGTCATGAGTGCCGCCTATCAGCAGCAGTCTGCTTCCCACAATGAAGCGGCAAGTCGTCTGGAGGCGCAAAATCGTCTGCTCTGGCGGCAAAACCCGCGCCGCTTGGATGCTGAGTCCGTGCACGACGCCGTGCTGAGCGTTGCAGGCACTTTGAACCCCGCCATGGGCGGCCCCGGCTACCGTGATTTCAATTTCACCGAGGCCTATGCGCCCATCTACGACTACATCACGCCCGACAAACCCGAACTGCTGCGCCGCAGCATCTACCGCTTCGTGGTGCGCACCACGCCGCATCAGTTCATGTCCACGCTTGACTGCCCTGATCCTGCCAATCTCACTCCTGCCCGTGCACAAACCACCACCGCGCTGCAGGCGCTCACGCTTAGCAACAACGAATTCATGCTGCAGCAGGCTAGGAGTCTCGCCACCCGCATCGAAAACGAAACAGACTCCCGCACCGCCGCCATCCGTCGGGCATTCCTTCTGTGCTTGCAAAGGGAACCCAAGACTGACGAACAAAGCGCCGCCACCCATCTCGTGGCCGAGCAGGGCCTTTTTGCGCTCTGCCGGATGCTCATCAATGCAAACGAGTTTGTTTACCTCGACTGAAGCATGAATCCGCCAGCGCCAGCCATGAACCGCCGACAAGTCATCCGAACCCTCACGGGCGCCACGCTTGGTGCCGCACTGCCACGATCTATGGCGGCACAGGCAACCGTCGCACCAAAGCCGAGTCTCCACGTTTACGACAGCTACGGCTGGCTGCGCGGTTTCAGCATCATTCCCTCTTGGGCGGCGAGGATTGAGGATGCGTGGTGGTTTTATGACGGTGCCAGGATGCGCGAGGAAGTGGCACTGGCGAAGCAGGTTCACGCCAACTGCATTCGGCTGTGGATCGAATACACGGCGTGGATGCGCGATCCTGAAAAGGTCACTGCGAACTTCATGGATGCCGTCGCGGCGATCGCCGAGAACGGCATGAAGGTCATGCCCTGCCTCTTCAATCGCTGGCACGATTCCAAGTTCGACTACGGCGGCACCTATTCTGAAAACATAAAGCCTGGATGGAGCCAGCCATTGGATTATGTGAAGGCGCTCGTCACACCACTCGCCAAGGATGATCGCATCCTCATCTGGGATCTCTGCAACGAACCCCAGGCTCACGACTTGAATAGCGATCCGAGCAAACGCGAGTTTGCCTGGCTCAGCCAGATTGCCGCCACCGTGCGTGCTTGCGGCGTCCAGCAGCCCATCACCATCGGCACCATGAACGGTAATCGAGGCAGAACGGGCAATATCGAAACCTTTGCGCCGCTCATGGACGTGCTCTGCGCCCATCCTTATGAGCGCAACCGTGATGACCTGGAAAAGCTCATCTCCGCTTATAAGTCGCTGCGCCAGACCCAGGGCAAACCCTTGCTCGTCAACGAAACCATCCCCGGCTGCCTCGATGATGCCACTCGGGCCGAGGTGGCGAAGTATTACACCGCCTTGCTCAGCGATGCCGGCTTCGGCTGGATGGGTTGGGCCTTGCGCGAAGGCCTCGCCATCTCCACGCGGCGCGACCGTTACGATGGCAATGGCATTAACGGCCAGGGGTTTCATCCTTACTTCACCAAGGACGGCAAACTGCGCCCTGGCCTGGAGTTCCTCACCGAGAAACCCAAGCTCCGCGCGCCCTGGGAGAAGGCGTGACCGTCAAATCAAACGAATCGGAGACAAAACGCATGAGCGTGAAACACACCCTCCTCACCGCCCTGCTGCTCGCGCCGCTGGTCATGCTGCATGCCGAGGAGAAACCTCTGAGCGCGTGGCTGCATCTCGTACGCACCGAAACCTGGACCGAGAAATGGCCAGATGCCTCCGGTAAAGTCGAAACGCGCAACGTTACCGCCGAAGTGTGGACGCAGGCCATGCAGGCGACGCTCGACGCTCAAGGCACGCTGCATATTCCGGCGCAAGCGAAGCCCTATTACCTAGATGGCCCGCTCGTCTTGAAATCTGGGCAGAAACTCAGCGCCGATCCGACAGCCGAGATCCGACTGAAACCCGGCACCAACACCTGCATGGTGCGCAACGAGCACATTGTCGGCTTCGCGGACCAACCTGTGCCTGAAGACACCAAACCTGACACCGACATCACCATCGAAGGCGGCATCTGGACGACGTTGGAGAATGGCGTGAAGGACAGCAATGGCAACCACCGCGGCTCATCGTCAAAGAAAGATCCCGTGCCCGGAACGCATGGCGTCTTCCTTCTTCACAACGTGCGCCATGTGACCGTGCGCAACATCACCGTACGCCAGAGCCGAGCCTTCGCCGTTCACCTGGCCAACGTCAGCGACTTTACCGTCGATGGCGTCACGCTGGATCGTCACGGCCGTGACGGCGTGCATGTGAACGCTCCCGCGAGCCATGGTATCATCCGTCGCGTGAGCGGTGTGTCGCATGATGACACCGTCGCTCTGAATGCCTGGGAATGGAAAAACTACGCACCCAGCTTTGGGGCCATTCATCACATCGTCATCGAAGATGTTCACGGCTCTCCTGATGGCGTTCCGTCTGCAAATTCCATCCGCATGCTCCCCGGCGTGAAACGCTTCAGCAATGGCACCACACTCGACTGCCCCATCCATGACATCACCGTGCGCGGCATCGCCGACATCAGCGACTTCAAGCTCTACGACCAGCCCAACCTCGAACTCGGACGCGACAACGACGCCAGCGCTGGCATCGGCACGCTGAAGAACATC